>CAMDUB010000001.1 GCA_945878575.1 Phycisphaera mikurensis NBRC 102666
CGCGGACGGCTGCGCTCCACAAGGTTCCGCTTAGCCTCGGGCGAATCTGTTCGTCCGGTTGGCACCCACGGGGCGTACGTCCAACTGCCGGACTTCTCAGTTTCACACGCCGCTTACCGAGGATCCCGTGCTCACTGCGGGGGCTCGCACACCGACATCACGTTGACAACCAGGGTTTGTGGAACACCCCCATCTGGCCGCAGGCGCCGGAGAGGATAGGGCCGCGCTCAGCGGCCATCCTCGTAAGGCGAATGCGGGCCAGTAGGAAATCGTGCAACATCAAAGCCACTACGCAAGCGTGATGCACCACCGCGCGAACCTCTAAGCCGGACGGCGCTCTCGCACCTGATGTGTCATGGGCTCGGTGCTGCAGTCAATGTCCACGCTAAAGAACCCGCCCCGGTGCGCGCGCACCAACGGCCACAGGATCTCGCGGTCTGTCACCGGAATCGGTAATCGCTCAACGTCAGCTGCCGCGACCCATTCGAGGCGTCCTTCGTCAAACTCAGACATAGCGATTTCTTCCGCGCGGACATGGCGCGTGCATTCGAACAGGAATATCAGCCAGTGCATCTCGCCTTGGTAAGCACGTTCGCTCACCATGCCGAACATGCGCATGTCTTCTTCCGGGAGTGCTAAGCCCGTCTCTTCATGAAGTTCGCGGATGGCGCACTCGTGCGGACTCTCGCCTCGGCTAATTTCAAGCTTGCCACCAACCGGGGAGTACATGTCAACGTTCGGCTGCTTCTTGCGATGCAGCATGAGAATGCGACCCTCGGCGTCCCACAGGTAGCAAAGGACAGCCACTTTGTATGGAAGTGCTGCCGTGTCGTACTGGGCTGCGTGGAGGTTCAATGGGCTGCCCCAGCATGCATGTTGATGGTCGCGACGATTCCAGCGTTGGCGACGAGTTCGCGGATGCGCAGCATCGCCTGTGCAGACGCAGGCGCGAGTGGCAATCGAACTGCTCCGGAGTCAAGACCAAGCAGTGAAAGCGCACACTTGACGGGTACTGGATTCACATCGATCGACAAGAGTCCCTTGGAAAGCGGCAGCATGGACATGTGGACTTCCAGGGCCGCGCTGAAGTTGTTGGCGGCAAGCAGTCGGCACAGTTCGGCAACTCGCGCAGGTACCAAATTACTGACGACGCTGACTACACCTTTGGCGCCGACCGCTGCAAAGCTCGGTGTCAGACTGTCATCGCCGGAGAGAACAGTGATGTTGCAACGCTGCCGAATTTCACTGGCAGAATCCATCGATCCAGTGGCTTCTTTGATCGCCTGAATGTTGGGATGCTGAGCCAAGCGTTCAACGGTTTCGGGGGCGATCGCCACTGCGGCGCGGCCAGGGATGTTGTAAAGCATCACCGGCAAGTCACACGAATCGGCCACCGTCATGAAGTGGCGGTAGATGCCTTCTTGCGATGGCTTGTTGTAGTAAGGCGTGACTTGTAGACCTGCGTCGGCGCCCAGTTGTCGCGCCAGTTTCTGCAAGTGCACTGCGTGTGCAGTGCAGTTGGATCCCGCGCCTGCGATCACCTGCAGACCGGCGGCACGCCCAACGCGTACCGCCATCTCTACGACGCGCGCGTGCTCCTCTTCAGTCAGCGTTGGACTCTCGCCAGTCGTGCCGCATGGAACAATGCCGGTGACGCCACCCGCTGCTTGACGACGAATGCCTGCCTCAAGCTTTCCAAAGTCCACCGTGGATCCATCATCCGAAAAAGGCGTGACGATGGCGGTGTAACAGCCGTGGAACGAGATGCGTGAAGTCATGCAAATCAGTGTACGGCGGGCGCGGCAATATCGATACAGGAACGCATGCGTTGCACCGCCGCCCGAATTCCAAGAAACACAGCGCTACTGACGATGGAGTGCCCAATGTGTAATTCGTTCAAACCAGGTAAAGCGGCGATCGGTCCAACATTCAGGAAATTCAGGGCGTGCCCTGCGTTGAACTGCATGCCAAGTGACTGAACCATCTCGCCGGCCAATCGCACCCTTTCAAGTTCGGCCAGCGCCGCCTGGGAGCGGCAGTCGTCGCCATGGTCATGTACGGCGTGCGCCCATGGCCCAGTGTGCACCTCGCACACGGCAGCGCCGCAGCGGTGCGCCGCCGCTATCTGCGCAGGGATCGCATCGATGAAGATGCTGGTACGCACTCCGCCGGCTTGGAGCCGCGCGATGACCTCGCGAACGCGGGTTTCTTGAGCGATCACATCGAGTCCGCCTTCGGTAGTCACCTCGTGCCGTCCTTCAGGCACCAGCATCGCCATGACGGGACGAATGCGAATCGCGGTCGCCACCATCTCATCGGTGGCGGCCATCTCGAAATTGAGCAGTCCCGGAAATGCATCCGCGAGCGCTGCAACATCAGCATCTTGAATATGCCGGCGATCTTCACGCAAGTGCACGGTGATGCCATGCGCGCCCCCCGCCATCGCCTCATGCGCTGCGGCAATGGGACTCGGCTCATAGGTGCGCCGCGCTTGGCGCACCGTGGCCACATGGTCGATGTTGACACAAAGCCTTGCCATTGGGCTCCACAGTATAGGAGTGCGCGCGCAATGACATGCGCGGGGCGTTGTACGATCTCCGCCATGCATACTTTTCAAGAGCGGCTCACCGCGCTCGAGCACGATATGGTTGAACAAGGCGCGCGTGTCCTGCACCTCTGCACGATGGCGGTGGAGAGTTACTTCGACCTTGACCTGGCCAAGGCTTCAGGGATCGAAACGCTCGACACAGAAATCGATCGTATTGACGTAGAGATCGAGAAGCGCTCGGTGCCACTCTTGGGCATGGGGCAGACCGACGAACACTCCATTCGATCTGTATTGACGATCGTCAAGTGCAACAACGAATACGAGCGAATCGCTGATTGCGGCGTGAACATTGCCGAACGCGTGCTGGAAGAGCGCACGCGGCAGATGCGTGTTCCGGACACGTTCCGGGTCATGTCCAACAGCGTCATCGGCATGCTGCGGGACACCAACCGCGCCCTACTCCGTCACGATGCAAACCTTGCTCGTCAGGTTCTCCTCTTTGATGACACGGTGGACCGATTCAAGAAAGAGATTGTGATGAATGCGCAGGAACAGGTGGCTGCTGGGCACCTGACTGTTGGATTTGCGTTTGGGCTCATGAGCGTGACCAAGAGTGTTGAGCGCATCGCCGACCATTGCACCAATGTGTGCGAGCAAGTGATCTACCTGGAGAGCGGACTGATTGTCCGCCATCGACCAGAGGGCTGGAGCGCCCCGATCGAACCAAAGGGATGACACTGCGACTTCAACAGGAACAACGATCGATGCGTACCACACCATCTGCGGCAGAAACGAAACAGCGACTTGAGCGAACCGGTCAGCAGCATCTGCTGGCATTCTGGGATTCGCTTGATGAATCACGACGCGAAGCACTGCTCGAATCGATCGTGCAACTTCCTCTTGAGCACCTCGGCTCCATGCTTTCGCAAGCCGCGTCACTGGCACGCCCTGCGGCCGCTGACATTCGACCGGTGCGCCCCTACTTACGCACTATGGCGGATGCCAGCAAGTATCGCGCCATCGGCGATGACCTGGTAAAGCGCGGCAAGGTTGCGGCGTTCATCGTTGCCGGCGGTCAAGGCACGCGGCTCGGTTGGCGCGGCCCCAAGGGCACCTACCCAGCAACACCGGTGGCAGGCAAGCCGCTCTTTCGAGTGTTTGCTGAGCAAATCATGGCCGCCGAGCGCGCGTACGGCGTGCGTATTCCTTGGTTCGTGATGACCAGCGAGGCAAACCACCACGAGACTGAACGGTTCTTTGATGACAACCGCTGGTTCGGTCGTCCGCGCGGCGACACCATGCTCTTTGCGCAGGGCATGGTTCCGAGTGTCTCGCTCGACGGGCAGGTGCTGCTTGAGCATGCCTGGCAACCGGCGCTCAATCCGGATGGGCACGGCGGCTCGCTCAAAGCGCTTCGACAAGCGGGCGCGATCGACCACATGCAAGCGTCAGGTATTGAACATCTCTGCTACTTCCAAGTCGACAACCCCAACGTTCATGTGATTGATCCGCTCTTCCTTGGACTGCATGTGGCGGCGCCGGATTCAAGTGCTGAGATGAGTTCCAAAAGCGTTCTCAAGCGCGACGTCACTGAGAAAGTGGGCGTCTTTGTCAAGGCGCCTCGCCTCACGGTTCTTGAGTACAGCGATGCACCGAAGGAAATTGCCGAAGCGCGCGATGCATCCGGCGAGATCGTGTACGGCGAAGGCTCCATTGCGATCCACATCATCGGTGTTGAGTTCATCCGCAAGCTCACCGATCATCCGCTTGGCTCCGTGTTGCCGTGGCACCGAGCGATAAAGAAGGTGCCGTTCGTTGACCCGGTCAGTGGCCAACGCACTGAGCCGCTCGAACCGAACGCAATCAAGTTGGAGAGCTTCGTATTCGATGCGTTGCATGAGGCAGAGAGCCCGATTGTGTTGCGCACCGACCGCGTTGAGGAATTTGCGCCGATTAAGAATGCATCCGGCGAAGACAGCCCAGCGACCAGCAAGGCCATCCAAGTGGAGCGCGCCGTTCGCTGGTTGAAAGAAGCGGGAATTTCCGTGCCATGCCACGCCAATGGCCAGCCCGATTGCGTTGTGGAAATCTCACCGCTCACCGCGCGCGGGCCGGAAGACTTGCGGCGCACCATGCAAGGCAAGTCCATTACGGCCGGCACGGAAGTACTGCTCTAGCACTACTCAGATTTGCAAAGCAGAACACCCCCGCAGTCAATCGCATTCATCGCAGCCCTTATCGCGCCTGCGATGCACGAACGTCCTGCACCACCAGCTGAACGCGGCGCACCCCTCGGTACACCTCAATGGATGGCTTGACGATGAGGTCGATCGGTACTCCTTGGCGCACCACACTTGATCGATCGACGGAGCTCCACCAGATACAGCGTGAGCCGCCCGGCAGAAAGAACTCCACATGATTCTTGGCCGACCCAAACAGGGTCGGAGCCGCCACCGGCCTCACGTTGCGAATAAGAAATGCTGGCTCCGGATTCCCACGCCCGAAGGGACGCAGAATTTCCAGCGGCTTTAACTCGGTGGCGGTCATTTCCGCAGGCTCTGCCTCCGCGTCGTACCGTCGAACTGGCCCAACCGCCCCACCACTGGCAAGTGCCGCACATTCGGAACTCACTCGCCGTGCAAACTCCGCGACATCTTCTGCGCGCACGGTGAGTCCCAAGGCATACGCGTGACCGCCGCCGCGAATCATCAGGTCCGACGCAACTCGCTTCACGGCAGCTAAAATGTCGATTCCTTCAATACTGCGTCCACTGCCCTTGGCAGTGCCATCGCCACGGAGTGCCATCAGAATGGCCGGCTTGCCGTGCCGTTCGGAAATCTTGGCTGCCACAATGCCAACCACGCCCTCGTGCCAGCGCTCATCCGCAAGAACAATGGCGCCTGCATCCGCGATCGCCGGATCCGCATCGATGCGAGCACATGCCTGTTCAAAGTACGCCCGATCCATCTCGCGACGCTGTTCGTTCAATCCCGCCAACGTCTTCACGATGGTGCGCGCGCGCGCGGGATCATCAGTGATCAACAGTTCAACCGCTTCCTTGGCGTGCCCCAATCGACCGACAGCATTGAGACGTGGCCCCAGTCGGAAGCCAACATCAGACGCATCCACGCGACGGCCCTTCTCAAGTTCCGCATCGTCAAGAAGCGCACGCAAACCAGCCACTTCCACTGATTGAATGGTCGCCAATCCACGCGCGACAAAGACGCGGTTCTCATCAACCAGCGGCACCACATCGGCAATGGATCCAACTGCCACCAATGGAATGCACGCCATCAGTGCGTCCTTCAGCACCGCAGCGACGTTCTCGCCGCCACACCACAAGCGCGCGAATTCAGATGCCACTTTGAAAGAAACTGCAGCTCCACACAAGTCCACGAACGGCGCTGTTTCACGACCGGGCAACGCCGGATGCGCCGTAGCAATGGCCTCCGCCGCGCATCCTGGATCGACATGATGGTGATCGGTAATGAGTAACTCAAGTCCAAGCTCGCGCGCACGCTGGGACGGACCAACTGCTGAGGCTCCACAGTCCACCGTCACAACGGTCTTCACTCCATCAGCCGCGAGCGTTTCCAACGCGGTGTCATTCAAACCATAGCCTTCATCAATACGATCCGGAACGTAGAAGCACAGATTGGCGTCGGCGCGGGCGGCCTTGATCACGCGCCATAGGATGGCAGTGGCAGTAATGCCGTCTGCGTCGTAGTCCCCATAAATGGCAACACGCCGACCGGCGCGCACTGCTGACTCCAAGCGCTCGGCCACGGCGGTGGCGCCCGGAAGCGTGCGCGCTTGGTGCAGGAGGTTGGCGCGCGGAGTATTCAGTAGCTCACGCCCGCGGGGGTCCATGGGATATTCACGAGCGGCCATCACCCGGTCAAGCAGGCTTCCAGACTGGTCTTTTTCGGCCCCCAACCAACGGCTCTCGATCGCTGTCATGTCTGCAGGGTATCGGGTTCGAGCCCGCAAGTACTCCCGAGAACCCGTCGGGAATTTGCCACGAATTTCTGCGCTGTCCCGGCATCACGCACCGATACCCCCGCCCCGGGCTGTAGTCTGAGTTCATATGGATCGATACAAGACCATCCTGCTCTTCGGGGCACCCGGCGTAGGCAAGGGAACGCAAGGCAAGATTCTCGGGCATATCCCCGGCTTCTACCACTTGGCCTGCGGCGATGTGTTCCGCTCGCTTGACATGACCAGCGACCTCGGCAAGAAGTTCCTGGAGTGCAGCTCCCGAGGAGAACTGGTGCCCGATGAACTGACCATTGCCATGTGGAAGCAAAATATCCACGCGCAGACGATCCTGAGTATCTACAAGCCCCAGCAAGACCTGTTGGTACTTGATGGCATCCCGCGCAGTGCTGGGCAGGCTGTGGCGCTCGACCCCTACCTGGAAGTGCTGAATGTCATCCATCTGGTGTGCCGTGATGTGGACGCCATGATCATGCGTATGCGGCGGCGTGCCCTGAAAGAGAATCGCCTTGATGACGCGGATGAGAAGGTCATTCGTCGCCGCTTTGAGGTGTACAAAAACGAGACCGCACCGGTCCTCAATCACTACCCGGCCAGCATCGTTCACGAAGTTGATGCGGTGGGACCCCCCGCGGTGATTCTGCAACGGATCTTGGACATCCTTGCTCCAATTCAAGATGGTCATTTCCGGAATCCCCTCGCTGGCGACCCGAAATTATGAATTGCTAGCATTTGCGGAGCAACATTTGCCCGCGATGGAAGCGCTTGTTACTATTTAGTAATTCGTTCATCCAAGCCCCCGGAAGCTCGTTGCGTTGACTTTACGGTCCGCAACGAGTTTTTATTTCAGCGCGCCGACTTTGACTGCGGAACGGTGGTGGATTCTGGGCGGAGTTCTTCAGGAATCAGTTCGCGAAAGCGCTCGGCAACTGCCTGAAACCACGCACGTTCATCGTCGGTGAGACCGGGCGCTCGCGCTGAAGCCTCCAACGAATCAAGCCGGGCGCGGAGCACCGAACGCACGCCTGCACCCAATCCAAGTCCGTCCGGACGGGCAAGTTGCGCTTGCAATTGAATGATGTCTGGGTGCGAATCAACAGCGATCGATTCACCAGGAACTCGCTCCATACGCATCATCCGCACTGGAGCTGGGAACGTTTCCAGCAGCAGTTCCGACATTCGATCACGACCAGCATCAAAGATGGGCGAGTCCATTCCGCCATCGCCAAACTTCTCAAGATCAGCGCGGGAGCCCACCTCCATCTCCAATTCGTGCCGGGTCTCCACTGGTCGGCCATCCGGCCCGCCCGCCACGCGTCCAGCAGCATCGCGCTGGCCACGCATGACTACCAATGCAATGCGATCGCCCGGACGCTTGGTCTGCACAATCGTTGAAAGTTGCTGACTCACCTGGATCGGCTTGCCATCAAGTTCCACAATACGGTCGCCGGCACGCAGCACCTTCTGTGCAGGCATGTTGGGAATGAGCGCCGTCACGGTCACACCATCAATTTCGCCCATCCGACCACCCGCCATTTGAATTCCCAACGCGCCGCGCGGCGCATCCTTGATGCGCGCGTATCCAATATCAAGAAGCCGCGCATGGGCTTCATAGGAGAGGCCGCCCGGCGTGCTCAATAGGTGAATCCAAATCTGTTCGTCTGGCACCTTTGCATCACGGAGTGCGGTGGTGGCTGCATCGCGCTGCGCGAAGTCCGTTGCTCCAAGAGCGCGCACCATGGCAGTGACCGCTGGATCTGCAACAACACCGTTCATCCGCGCGGCTGACCATGGTGGCGTCTCACTGACACTTGCCGCACCGCGATCAATTCGGCCGCCACCCAGCGCGATCCCTTGAAAGTCACCACGCAACTTCATCGGTGGCAGCACACGAGGCAGATCTTGCCCAGGCACTTGCGGAACAATCTGCTGATTTCCGAGCGCGGACGCGACCGCCATCAACATGGCGATCGCACCACACTTCACAGCGATTCGATGAGCTGGGCGTTCGCTTCGATCCATGCTGTCTTTCGTTCGATAAAGGCCAAGAACCCATCCGCGCGAAGATGCGCGAAACGGCCCGTGCGGGCAATCGGCACGATGCTTTCAAGCGTGCACGACTCAATCATAAGCCAGGGCAGCGCCTTTCGTTCTCTTTGCTGCAGCATCGCCCCCATGCCATGGCCAATTCCTGAGACCAAGGCCGCCATCCGCTGCAGGTCCAGTTCCGCCCGCCAGCGCTCCGGCGGCACTCCCGCAATGGGATCATTGCCGAAGTGGACCAATGCATTCGCCGCTTCGCAGGCACGATGATCAAGTCGGGCGCTATCAAAGTCCAACAGTGCGCGCACATTTCCTGAGTCAAACAGCGCGTTGCCGGGATGCGTGTCCCCGTGCACACACAACCGATCGAAATCATCAAGCCCAACTGATTCCACCCGCGCATAGGCACGCGCGCCGCGCTCCAGCAGTACATCAGTGCAGGTACGAAGTGCAACTTCGTTGGTATCCGGGTCAGCGCGCATAGCAGCCGCAATGATTGCCGGCGCAGCTCCCTCAAACGTACCCGCACGGTGATATGAAATCGCAGGCACATGCGGACCCGGAACAAACGAGCGCGAGGACTTCAACATGCTGCCCAGTGCTGCGCCGATGGCCGCCGCCTCCGCAAGTCGCTGTGTCCAGCGAGTACCGTCAACCCACTCAAACAATTCGTAGGTACCCAACGGACCAACCACGGAGGTGGTACCCATCGGCGTGCGCACCACACGCGGCACCGGAACGCCGGCATCGGAAAGGTGCAACTGAAATGCATGCAGAAACGACAAGCGATCCGCGCCCCCCATGTCGGCCGCTCGACGCTTCAACATGAAACGACCGCCGGGTGTTCGCAGACTGCTCTTGGCACTGCTACGAGAGCCACGTCCGATGGGCTCTGCCTCAATCGGACGACGCAGGCCAAACTGCCGAGAAACTTCACGCACCTCCTCAAGAGAGAGGAGCTCGCGTTGATGAGCTTTCATTCCGCGTTCTGCGCCTGTTCCTTGATTCGATCAATGGCGGTCTTGATTTCCACCACGCGGCGACTGATTTCTACATCACCGCTCTTCGAGGCAATGGTGTTTGCCTCACGCAACATTTCCTGTGCAAGAAAGTCGAGTGCCCGTCCCGCAGGTTGCGGATTCGCTGGCTCAATGATGGAGCGGAATTGTTCAACGTGTCCACCGAGGCGCGCGATTTCTTCAGCGATGTCGGAACGTTCCGCAAAGATGGCTACTTCCTTGATGACATCGGAGTCGCTCACTGTGGAGCCAAGTTCCTTCAGCGCGGCGGCGAGTCGAACCCGGAGCCGATCCTGGTAACTGGCCACCACTGCCGGCGCGCGCAGGCGCACCGCATCAAGGCGCTCTTGAATCTGTTCCCCAAATTCGCACATCAGTGCACGGAGCGCGTCGCCTTCCCGTTCACGCATCACCATCAACGCATCGCATGCTTCAGACAAGAGACTCATCACCATCGGACGGGCTGCTTCCGAAACAGCCGCGGATCGGTCATCGGAAACAACTCCCGGCAATGCCAGCAGGTCGGCAATGCGAATTTCCTGGGAAAGGCCCGCAGGAGCAGCGTTTCGCAACTGTTCCGCATAGGCCTCCAGCGCCGCCACATTGATGCGCGCCACATTGCGGGTCGCAATTTCAGTCCAGCGAATGGTGATGGTGACGCTACCGCGCGTCAGTCGACGCATGACTACCGACTCAATGTCTGCCTCAAGCGCTTCGAAGTCCGAAGGCAACCGCATGGACGCCTTGAAGAATCGGTTGTTCACGGAACGAATTTCCACGGAACACCGCGCGCCATCCTGCTCGCGTGCGGCAGAGCCGAATCCGGTCATCGATCGAATCACTGTGGTGCCTCGCGAATCAGTTCAGGGTGACTTCAAGGAGCAGCCGGTGCTGGTGCAGCGGGTGCTGCAGGAGCCGGAGCGACTGTTGCTGCAGGTGCCGGTGCAGCAGGCGCTGACTCAACCGGTGCTGTTGTTGCAGGCGCAAGTGGAACCGTCACCGAAGTGCTGCCCGGATTCGTTGCAGGTACCGGCGTAACGGGAATCGAAACAGGCGCAGTGGCTGCCTGCTCAGCAGCGGGCTGCTCTTCCTTACTGCCCTTCTGCAACTTCAGGTCAATGATGTTCAGGGCGATCGCCAAGACCAGGTACAGGCCAAAGGCGGTCACGGTGGCGTAGGTCAATGCGTCACCGGTGCGACCACCGAAGGCCGTGTCGGTACCGCCGCCACCGCCGCCGAATGCCTGCGCCAGTCCGCCGCCCTGTGGCCGCTGAACCAGAATGATCAGGACGAGGCAGACTGAGACGACGAGGAAGAGAATGGTGAGGAGCGTGAATGCGACGCCCATAGCGGTTAGTCCTTCAGTGCCCACCAGCTGCGGACCATGCCTCCGCCGCGGCGCGGCAGATCGAAGCGAAGTCCTCAGCCTTCAGGCTGGCACCGCCGATCAGCCCCCCATCGACGTCCGGTTCCGCGAAGATCGCCCGTGCGTTCTTTGCGTTGACCGAACCGCCATAAATGATGCGGGTCTGCGCGGCGAATCGAGAATCATACAGGTCGGCCAGCACTCCACGGATCGATGCGTGCATCGCCTGCGCATCTTGGGGTGTGGCGGTCCGACCGGTGCCGATCGCCCACACCGGCTCGTAAGCCACCACTACGCGATCGGCTGTTTCCGCTGTCAGCGTCCCGAAACATCCGCGCAATTGCTTCGCTACCACCGCTTCGGCCAAGCCGTCATCGCGCTGCGCGAGGGTTTCACCCACGCACAGGACCGCCTGCAGCCCACTTTCAAGGGCGATCGCCAGTTTTTGGTGCAGGAATTCGTCGCCCTCCTGAAGCCCGTGCCGGCGCTCGGAGTGTCCAATAATCACAGATCGGCACCCGATGTCACAGAGCATGTCGGCACTCACTTGCCCGGTGAAAGCGCCGCTCGCTTCGGCTGCACAGTCCTGACCCCCGAGAAGGATGGGCGAATGGCCGAGGGTTCGTCCCACGGTGAAGAGGTAGGGAAATGGCGGATAGACGGCGGCATCGATGACGCCTTCAGAGCCCGCGGCCACCAGTGCCGCCATCAGCGCATCGGCCAGCTCAGCGCCGGACGCAAGGTCAGTATTCATCTTCCAATTGCCACCGACAAAGGGTCTGCGTGAAGCGTGCATGTGGTCAGTCTACGCCCAGGATCCGCCCGCACCGCAACACCCCTGTGCGGCACAAATGCTGCAAGCCCCGTCCCTACACTGCGCCTCCCATGCATACGCCAGCCCGCAATGCCGCCGATGTCCGCCGCGCCTTCATCGCGTTCTTTCAGGAGAAGGCTGGTCACACCGTTGTGCCATCGAGCCCGGCGATCCCGTTTGAGGATCCCACCCTGCTCTTTACCAACGCGGGGATGAATCAATTCAAGGATGTGTTCCTCGGCCAAGGCACGCGCAACTACACGCGCGCTGTGGATACCCAGAAGTGCATTCGCGCTGGCGGCAAGCACAACGACCTTGAGGACGTGGGCCGCGATACCTATCACCACACCTTCTTTGAAATGCTCGGCAACTGGTCGTTTGGTGATTACTTCAAGGAAGAGGCAATCAGTTGGGCCATTGAGCTGCTCACCAAGGTGTACGGACTGGACCCAAATCGACTCTACGCCACGTGGTGTGCTGGCGATCCCAAGCAAGCGGTGGCGCCCGACGATGAGAGTCGCAACCTGTGGCTGAAGTTTTTGCCCGCGGACCATGTGATCCCTGGCAGCATGAAAGACAATTTCTGGGAGATGGGCGAGACCGGCCCGTGCGGCCCCTGCACCGAGATTCATTACGACCGCATCGGCGGACGCAACGCGGCACACCTGGTCAACAGCGGCGACCCCGATGTACTTGAAGTGTGGAACTTGGTGTTCATCCAGTTCAATCGCGAGCCAGGTGGCAAATTGGTGCCGCTTCCGGCGCGCCACGTCGATACCGGCATGGGACTGGAACGATTGGTGAGCGTGCTGCAGGACAAGCGCAGCAACTACGACACTGATCTGTTCACGCCAATCTTTGATCTCACCGCCAAGATCACCGGTGCCAAGCCGTACGCGGGAACGCTGGAAGGCGCCGCGGATATCGCCTATCGAGTGATTGCTGACCATGTTCGATGCATTTCCATCGCGGTTGCCGATGGCGCGGCACCCGGCAGTGAAGGGCGCAATTATGTTTTGCGCCGCATCTTGCGCCGCGCTATTCGCGCTGGGCACCAACACTTGGGCGCGCGCGAACCATTCATGTTCAAGCTGGTCCCAGCGGTCATTGAGACGCTCGGCGAAACATTCCCAACGCTGGTGCAGCAAGCCACCAAAGTGGTGCACACCATTCGCGAGGAAGAAATTGCTTTCGGCAAGACACTCGAGCGCGGCATTGCGCTGTTCGACGAAGCTGCCAAGCGCGCGGGTGCGGCCAAGTGCATTTCTGCGCAGGACGCGTTCAGTCTGCATGACACCTTCGGCTTCCCTGTTGACCTCACCCAAGTGATGGCCGAAGAACGCGGCTTCACTGTTGACGTCGCGGGCTATGAAAAGTTGATGGAAAGCGCACGGGAGCGAAGCCGCGAAGGCGGAACCAAGGCCGACGGCATGCGCATGCCCCCGCCGGATGTCTTGGAGAAGCTGCGAACCGCGTTACACATTTCCGGAAGCGACGATTCCAGCCGCGACGACCCAAAGCCAACCAATACAGATATTGCAGCCATTTGGGATGGCAACGCACTCATCACCAAAGCGGTCGAAGAGCAGCGCGTGGCACTGATCACCCGCAAGACTCCGTTTTACGCCGAGGGCGGCGGACAAGTGGGCGATGCTGGGTTGTTTGAAATCTCCTCAGATGCTGGTCGAACCCACCGATTCAAGGTGGAGGACACGCAACGTTCCGGTGAGTTTGTCATGCACCTTGGTCGCATCGAACACGGAACGGTCACGGTTGGCGAGCACGCCACACTCACCGTTGAGCGCGGCCGCCGCGAGCGTATTGCTGCCAATCACACTGGCACCCATCTCATGAATCATGCGCTGCGCGAAGTGCTCGGCGAGGACGTTGAGCAGCGCGGATCACTTGTATCCGACGATCGCCTGCGCTTCGATTTCACGCACTCCAAGGCCATGAGTGCTGATGAATTGGCGCGTGTGGAAATGTTGGTGAACGCTGCGATTGCACGCACCATGTTGGTGGACGCCGTAGTGGTTCCGCTGGAATTGGCCAAGGGAATCCATGGCGTGCGCGCTGTGTTTGGCGAACGCTATCCCGACCCAGTGCGCGTGGTGTCGGTGGGCGCCAAGGTCACGGACATGCTTGCGGAGCCCGCAAATCCAAAGTGGCGGGAGTGCTCTGTGGAATTCTGCGGCGGAACGCACACCCGCAGTTCCGAAGAGGTTCAGCACTTTGCAATTCTGAATGAAGGTGCATCGAGCGCTGGCGTGCGCCGCATCTTTGCGGTCACTGGCACCGCCGCACACGCTGCAGAAGCAACCGCCACTCACATTGAGCAGCGACTGGCTGCAGCTCGCAAGTTGACAGGCGAGGCGCTTGCCGAAGAGGCCACCGCCATCGCTGGTGCGCTTGCAGAACTTCCGGTCTCCACCGTGTTCCGCCACCGCATGGAGCCCGCTGTTGCCGAACTACGCGAACGCGCAAAGGAATGGCGTAAAGCGCAAGAAGGTGCTAACCGCGATGTCGTGGTTGCGCAGGCTCGCGCGATCGCCGAGGAAATGAGCGGCGCGATGATTGTTGCCAGTATCAATGGTGCCGATCCCGCCGCGTTGCTTTCAGCACTCAGCGCGGTGCGTGCCAAGCGCCCGGAAAGTGCCATCCTTCTCATGAGTGCCGACGAGGCTGAGGGCAAGGTGGCGATCGCCGCTGACGTCCCGAAGGCCATGCAAGACAAGGGCCTCAAGGCTGGAGACTGGGTGCGCGCGGCCGCGGAAGCATGCGGCGGCAAGGGCGGCGGCAGACCCGACTTCGCACAAGCGGGCGGCAAAGAGCCAGCGCGTCTGCCGGAAGCATTGCGCGCCGCCAAGGCGTTTGCCGGCGCGCGCATTGGTGAGTGATTGTCCAGTCATTTCACTGCTAGCGGTATCGTCACCGCCATGGCGAGTGATTCATCCATCCAGTCCGTCCAAGCCGAAGGTCGCCTCTTTCCACCGCCTGCAGATTTCGCGGAGCGGATGGGAACCGTGCACATCCCCGACATGGACGCATACCGCGCCATGCATGAGCGTTCCATCCGCGATCCGGAGTCATTTTGGGCGGAAGTGGCGCACGATTTTCATTGGTACAAGCCGTGGACCAAGGTGCTCGAATGGAATCTGCCGGACGCCAAGTGGTTTGTCGGCGGCACCACCAACGCATGCTTCAATTGCGTGGATCGCCAAGTAGAGAATGGACACGGCCACGAGTTAGCCATCATTTGGGAGGGAGAGCCGATGTCCGGCCACACTCCCGAAGTGCGGCGCATTACCTACCGGGAGTTACGCGATGATGTTGCGCGCTGTGCATCCGCACTCGAATCGCTGGGCGTGAAGAAGGGCGATGTGGTCACGTTGTACATGGGCATGGTGCCAGAGTTAGCGATTGCCGTACTGGCGTGTGCCCGCATCGGCGCACCGCACAGCGTGATCTTCGGCGGATTTGCCGCGCAAGCAATCGTCGATCGCGTGCACGATGCCGGCAGTACGGTGATCGTCACCTGTGATGGCGCATGGCGGCGCGGATCAGTAGTGCCGCTGAAGGCGAACGTTGATGCGGCATGCGCACAACTTCCCAGCGTTCGAAAGGTGCTGGTACTCAAGCGGACCAACAATGAAGCGCCGATGCATCCCGAGCGTGATGTGTGGTGGCATGACTTGGTGCCCACGCAACCAACCACACGCGCGTGTGAGCCGGTCGATAGTGAGCATCCACTGTTCCTGCTGTACACATCGGGAAGCACTGGCAAGCCCAAGGGAATCTTGCATACCACTGGTGGATACATGGTGTTCACCGCTGCCACTGCGCGCTGGACATTCAATTTGGTGCCGGGGCAACAGCAGGTGTATTTCTGCACCGCTGACATCGGCTGGATCACTGGTCACAGTTACATCGTGTATGGAATGCTGCCGAACCGCGTCCCAACGCTCATGTACGAGGGGGCGCCGAATTTCCCCGCCGAGGATCGATTCTGGGGGATCATTGCGCGCCACCAGGTCACGCACTTTTACACAGCACCAACCGCCATTCGCAGCTTCATGCGCTGGGGCGACATGCATCCGGCCAAGCATGATCTTTCGAGCCTGCGGGTGTTAGGAACCGTTGGCGAACCGATCAATCCAGAGGCATGGATGTGGTACCACCATATCATTGGTGGCGGTCGATGCCCAATTGTCGACACGATGTGGCAAACTGAAACCGGCGGACATGTCATTACTCCACTGCCTGGTGCCACGCCGACCGTGCCAGGAAGTTGCACGATCCCAATGTTCGGAATCGATGCCGCCGTCGTTGACGATGCCGGCAATGAGCAAGGCGCTAACTGTGGCGGTTTGCTCGTCATTCGCAAGCCATGGCCGGGCATGTTGCGCGGCGTGAATGGCGATCGGCAGCGATTCATCGAAACCTATTGGAGCCGCGTCCCTGGCATGTATCTCGCCGGCGACGGAGCGCGTCGCGATGAGCGCGGATACTTCTGGATCATGGGCCGCATTGATGATGTTCTCAACGTCAGTGGGCACCGACTTGGCACCGCCGAGGTAGAGAGTTCCCTGGTGGGCAGTAAGTTGGTGGTGGAAGCAGCGGTGGTTGGCATGCCGCATGAGATCAAGGGCACCGGCATCACTGCTTTCTGCGTGCTGCATCCGGAACATGCGCACGACGCCAGCGACTCCATGCGTAAGCGACTCATGGAATTTGTTTCGAAGGACATTGGTCCAATCGCGCGTCCGGATGTGATCCGATTCACCAATGCGCTGCCAAAGACCCGGAGCGGAAAGATCATGCGTCGCCTGCTCCGCGATGTTGCTGCCGGAAACGAAATCACGCAAGACACCACCACGCTCGAGGATCTCGGCGTCTTGGCGAAGTTGCGTGAAAGTGACGGAGAATGAATAGGCACGGCACGGGGACCTGACAAGTAAAAGGGCGCATCAACGCGCTACAAGCCCCTGCTATCGCATGGATTACACAAAAACCTCACCAGAACTTCGACCCCTTCGCAAATCCCGTGCGTAGGAATTGGTGGGCGTGTGCCTTTCGTGACTGTGATTGATTCAGTTCGAGCATCCTTTACAACAAGGAAGACCAACGATGAACAGGACATTCTGTGCTGCGGTTGCCTGTGTACTTTCCGCATCGGTCAGCACTTTCGGCGATGCGACATTCTCATTTACCAACCAATGGAGCGGTGGCGGCCAAGGCGCTTTCCGCATTAGCAACGGCTCCACCCAAGCGCTGCAAGGGTGGACGCTGGAATTTGACTGGAACGCGGATATTGGCAATGTGTGGAACGGCGTCATTCAGAGCCATGTGGGCAATCACTACGTGATTGCGCCTGCGGCATACAACGCTGAACTTCCCGCCGGTGGCGTCATCGATATCGGCTGTGTAGCTAGCTTTGCCACTGCTGGCCTGCTTCCAACGTCACTGGTGTTCAGTGGTGGAGATAGCGGTGGTGGCGGCGGCGGTGGTGGCGGCGGTGGTGGCGGCGGTGGCGGAGGCGGACCGGTTCCAACGGTCAGCATTGCCGATGCCTCCGTGACGCTGGCAACCGCTGGCGGTAATGCACCAGCGAATGGATTCTTGTCTACCGTTGGAAACCAAATTGTTGATTCCAATGGAAACCCGGTGCGCATCTCTGGCGTGAACTGGTTCGGATTTGAAACGTCAAACAAGGTGTTCCATGGCTTGTGGACACGCGGATACAAGTCCATGTTGGATCAAGTGAAGCAACTTGGTTTCAACACACTTCGCATTCCGTTCTCCAACGAGACCCTCCGCGCCGGCGCAACGACCAGCAGCATCAACTTTGCGCAGAATCCAGACCTGCAGGGCCTGACGCCGTTGCAGTGCATGGACAAAGTCATTGAGTACTGCGGCAGGATTGGCCTGCGTGTCATTCTCGATCGGCACTCCGCCAAGGCCGACAACTACCTGAGCGAAGATGTGTGGTTCGTTGCAGGCGACAGTTACCACACCGAACAGCGCTGGATTGCTGACTGGGTCATGCTGGCGCAACATTACGCCGGTAATCCAACAGTCATCGGCGCTGATCTGTTCAATGAACCGAAGCGCAGTGCAACCTGGGGAACCAATGCTCCTCTTACCGACTGGAACAAGGCTGCGGAGCGATGCGGAAATGCAGTGCTTGCTGCAAATCCATCGTGGTTGATTATTGTTGAGGGCGTTGAGCGCTACAACAATCAAACCACGTGGTGGGGCGGCAATCTGAAAGGTGTCGCCTTTGATCCGGTGGTGTTGAGTGCCAGCAATAAACTCGTTTACTCGATGCATGAGTATCCGAAGAGCGTCTATGCGCAGACCTGGTTCAACGACCCGACATATCCGAACAACATGGACGACGTTTGGAACGTGCACTGGGGCTATATCTTCAAGAACCAGACCGCTCCGCTACTACTTGGTGAATTTGGAAGCAAGTTGGAGTCCACCAGCGACGAGCAATGGCTTGACAAGTTGACCGACTACATCGATGGTGACTTGAACCTCGATGGCGTTCGTGATCTGCCTGCCAGCCAACTTGGTATGAGTTGGACATACTGGAGCCTCAATCCGAACAGTGGCGACACTGGCGGCATTCTCAAGGATGACTGGACCACCGTGGATACTGCCAAGATGGCCTATATCCAAGCAAGCCAGGCACCACTGATTGGCTCCGGAGCTGCTGCCTCACAGCGAATTGATTTCCCCATCACCCTTTCGGAGGCTGCAACCAGCGCCGTCAGCGTGGCCTGGGGTACCGCCAACGGAACCGCGCTTGCGGGCATCAATTACCTGTCAGCATCCGGTGTTCTCACCATCCCTGCCGGGCAGCTTCAAGGTCAAGTGTCTGTGGTGGTTCCTGCGCAGGCAGCCACTGGCACCAAGCAATTCACAGTGCAACTGTCTGCACCGGTGGGCGCCACACTGTTGGATTCGATTGCCACGGGCACCTTGCGCACGGCGTGTGCATCTGACCTGAATGGCAACGGAATCGTTGACGGCGGAGACTTGGGTCAAATGCTCGGTTCATGGGGTCCATGCTCCGGTTGCAACACTGATCTCGACGGTGATGGTGCCACCACGGGCTCAGACCTGGGACTACTCCTTGGTGCATGGGGTTCATGCCCCTAACTAAATCGGCGACATACCGCTGTACTGGGAAGGCCATTGCGCCCCCCAGTACAGCGGGCCGGTCGCGATAAATAGGTGCCGTTCACCCCTGTCCCCCGTTTCGGGGCGCGGGTGAAGTGCGTTGAGTCGTCCACCGCCTACAGAAGGCACGTGAACACCACGTTCTGTGGAACACCCCCATCTGGCCGCAGGCGCCGGAGAGGACAGGGCCGCGCTCAGCGGCCGTCCTCGTAAGGCGGATGCGGGCCAGTAGACAGGCGTGATGCAAAAGCGCAACCAGTTTTACTTGCCGATCCACCACTCGCGCTCCGGCGCCCCATCACACCATCGGGTCATGTCTCGCAGCGCATCTACTTGCAATAGCTCAACACCACCATCGATCGTCCCAATGACCACCTCGTCACCATGACGCGCGCTCACTGATCCAAAGCTCAATGCATCATTCGGGTCGTACTCCGCTGCCCATCGAGCCGTCGCCGTATTCAACCACGGTGCGTCAACACGAAAGCAACCCTCGTTGATGAAACCATCGGTGGTTGCCCCCGTGCGCGCGGATGAAAAGACGATGGTCTGTTGGGGTCGCTTCGCAGCGGAAAGCCGCGTCACACAGTACTTCGCAAATGGATTGGCAACGCCGTTGGCAAGGATGGGCTCGCTTGGAAAGCGCGCATCGTCGCCGCCAACAAAGGCACTATTCATTCCAAAGTTCGGATACAGCGACGCAAAGTAGTAGTACTGGTTTCGATCACCCGCCTGCAACTTGGCGAGCGTCTCCGCGTTGGCGCCCACATACAGGCGGCGGAAATCGTCATCGAGCCACGGTGCCAGCCGCCACGGAAATCGCTTGGAAACCTCAATGTCCCCGCCGTACGCGTCGGCAGGAATTGCGTTGCCGTTCTCATCACGCGCCGAGTACCCCGCCTTGTAGCCAGGCAGCACGAACCCGTTCTGATCCGCCGCATACGAAATCCAGCCCGTCATGACCCCACGCAAGGCGGAGACCTCGCTCATCCGTCCGGCCGCCCGACGGGCGCCAAGTGCGACCGGAACGATAACTGCCACCAAGACGCCGATAATGGCCAGTACAACCAGAAGTTCTACGAGTGTGAATCCCGCAAATTGCAGCGTTCGAACCGTCTGCGACGAACTGGTCGTCCCATTCGCGCGTTTCATGGCATATTGAATGGGCGGCTGCATGCAGCCTCCATAGTATTCGGTTCCCGGTACTGCCATGAACGCCATGACCGCCATGACCGCCATGAACCTCACGAATCCCATGAACACCGTCGCTCGTGCATTTCTTGTTTCAGCCACTATCGCGGCCGCCACTACGGGCGCGCGCGCCGAGGTGATCAACGCCGTATTTCCAGCACCCACACTCGACCGCTGGATGTACCCGTTCAATTCGACGCCTGGGACGCGACCGGTCATCAGCACCTTCGGCAGCACGCCCGGAGCCACGGACTTTGATAGCCGTGATGGGCAAATGCTGGTTGGCTTTAACACCGCTGCGCAGATTCCGATTGCTCAAGGCAGCGGACTGACAGTCACACGCGCAACGCTTCTTGTGGAAGTCGCGAACGACCTGATCTTCCAATACGACGACACGACCGATCCGTGGCAATGCTTCGTCGCCACCAGCGATCCAGCGTGGCGTGCCGATGTTGATGTAGGCCAGCCCGTTGAGTGCTTCGGCGTGGGCTTTCGCAATGGATGGTCGCTGCAGACCTTTCAAGAGAACACCTTCTTTGCGCCATCCGGTACAAACGTCCTGGCTCCCGGAGTTCGCAACGCATTCGCTGCGAGTGTTGATGGGAACGGCGCGCTGATTGACGTCTCACAGAGCCCCCGACAACGCTTTGATCCAAAGGTATTCGGCACCGGCAAGATTGCTGGTCTTGCCCCGGGTTCGTTAGTTGCCATTGGCTCCACCATGCGCTTCGAACTTGACGTGTCAGATCCCGGTGTGCAGGCGTATCTGCAAACCGGCATCGATTCCGGTCGGGTGCTCTTGGCACTCGCGAGTTTGACGTTCGTACAGCAACAGGCCGGGCAATTCCCGGCGTTCATCGCCAAGGAGAATGTGTACGTTCAACTTGGATTAGCGCTGCCAGCACGGCTAGAACTTGATGTCCGAACGGGCAGCAACTGTGCGCTCGCTGACATTAATTGCGATGGAAACGTGAACGGATCCGACCTCGGCATCCTGCTCGGAAACTGGGGAAGTCCCGGGCCGGGTGACCTGAACGGCAGTGGCATCACCGAAGGCTCCGACCTCGGCATTCTCTTAGGCGAATGGAACTGACCGAGACGAGGCACCCGCGTTTGCTGCCTCCACCATTGCTTCGATGAACAGGCGCTGAGCTGCACGAATGATGCGCTCGGCCGTGTCAATCAAATCACGAACAATGGTCTCGGGAAGGTGCATGCGCGCCGCCACCGCGTTGGGTGCGAGGCCATCTCGGTGACGGAGCCGCAGAGCCATACGTTGGTGATGAGAAAGTAAATCAAGAACGCGCGATAGAAATTCGTCCTTTGCGTCAATCGCGTTGCCGGATACATCCGCGACAGCGTGCTTCACACTGGGCCGCTTGCGCGCTCGCCCTGTGCGCGATGACTGCACTGCATGCGCGTTCGAGCTTGTTGCTACTTCTTCTGGAAATTGAGCGATCTTGACCATGCGTGCACTCCTTTGCAACGCTTCGGCTCAAACAACGAACCTCGATCAGTTGGCTTGTACGTCAACATCCTTGTCGACTGCGCTCGGCGAGCACATGGTCCGACGCCAACCGTCGTGTTAAGAGATTACTCAGATTTAGGCCGCTATGGGCATGGATTTCATATGGCTGACAAGAGAAATCCATGAATCCTGAAATCCCGAGGCCCCAACCAGTGGTCCAACAGCAGACACGATGAGCGGATCAAACTGTGCACCGGACTCGGATTCCAGTTCCTCATAGGCCTCTGCAAGGCTGATGGCCGGGGAGTAGGCGCGGACCGAAGTCATGGCGTCGAGTGCGTCGGCAACCGCCACAATGCGCGCGTACAGCGGAATTGCATGGCCAACGAGGCGGTCCGGGTAGCCAAGGCCGTCCCAGCGCTCATGGTGCCAGCGGGCGGTCGACGCCGCAAACGCCAGGACTGGAATCCGGCTCAGGATTGCACCGCCATACACCACGTGTCGACGCATTTCGACGGTTTCACTGGAAGTCAATGGACCATTTTTACTGAGGATTTCGGTAGGAACCAAGATCTTGCCAACATCATGCAGGAGCGCAGCGACGCGCAGCGCACGCAGTTCCTTGACACCCATGCCGATCGAAGAACCAAGCATGGTGGACAGAGCCGAAACGCGCGATGCGTGGCCGGCCTGTGAGGGATCAGCGCGATCAATGCTGTCGACCAGTTCGCCGACCAGGGCGGACATGGCGCCGCACATCGTGGCGTCTGTTCCCGATGAAGTGCTAGGAAGGTCGCGCGGTTCGGCACGCATCCAGCTCGAAGAAGCGGCTGCGGTGGATGCGCTCAAGGAGGTCCGTTCCTGCAGCACGGAAATCAGGTTGGCTTCGACAGTTTCGCGACGGGGATGAGGAAGTGAATTGGTCATGTGTATGTTCCTGTGGTGCGCGGCAGAATGTCCGCGCTGAGGGGATCGACAGGAGTGAGGGGGGGCTGAAGCGCAAGGGGGAAAAACCGTCAAAATTCTCCCCTCGTGGCAGCAGTGCCCTTTAAAAACCCAGTTTCAGCGTCCAGAAGCACTCCGCACTAGACTTCAAACCCCGAATGCGAATTGCTGCACTCCCGATGTTTCGCCCTCCCAAGGCCCGTGCGGTCGAAGTGGCTTGCGCCCTCGATACCGCGGGTGACCTGTCGGCACTGCCAGCTACCAATTTCGCGCACGTCTTAGGCGGGACCGCAGGCGGACCTGCCGTGCGAGCGGCGCTGGATGCACTGGTCACGCTCGGTGCGTTGGTCGCCGATCCAGAGCCGCGCATGTTTGTCTACCGAGCAGCGCACGGCGGAAAGCGATGGATGGGCTTGGTGTGCGGTGCGGACACGCGCGACTTGGTGCACCTCTTTCCCAACTCAGCAGCGGATGAAGCGATCTCGGCTGCAGAAGCAGATCTGACGGTGGTTGATGCGCAACTCGTGCCCGGGCTCATCTTTATCGACGCATCAGCCGACCTTTCCTACCTCTTCGTGTGCGACACCAACGAGCGCCCTGCTTACCACTTTGTGGCGTCGGATGGGGCCACGCACAGTGCGTGGGAAGTACGTCACCCCGATGCGTATCTTCCGGCGCTTGCCGAGTTGGCCGCGGATGAATTGCACGCGGGCGCGGCACAGGTGATTGCCGCGCATGTGGCCGGACAGATGCCACTGGTGATCCTGACGTCTGATCGGGATGTGGCAACCGCGACCGGCCCACTAGCACCCCGCTGCGGGTTGTTCGTTTCGCGCCCATCGCAGCGCTGAGCGGCACGGCACTACACTAAACGCATGACAGCGTTCGCTACGCCCGGTCCGTCTGCAACCAATCTCGCCGGACCTGCCAAGGTTCTCGTATGTGACGCCCTCGCAAAAAGCGGGCTCGATGCACTGCGGGGTCTCGGATGCATGGTCATGAATGACCCAGAACTTGGCGAGGCCACCTTGGCACGCGCGGTCAAGGACACCGACCCCGACGTGCTGATCACTGGCAACACGCCCATTTCAGCGGAAGTCATTGAAGCTAGCCCGCGACTCGCAATGATCGTGGTAGCTGGAACCAGTACTGATCATGTGGACATTGCCGCCGCCAGCCGCCGCGGCATCTTTGTGGCGAACTGCCCGGGCCGCAATGCAACCGCTGTGGCGGAACTTGCATGGGCGTTGATCTTGGCATGTGACCGACGAATTCCCGAGCAAACCGCCGCACTGCGAGCAGGACATTGGAAGCAGCGCGAATTTGCGCAAGCCGTTGGACTGCACGGGCGCACGCTTGGAATTGTTGGACTTGGACAAGTGGGACAGGAAGTGGCACAGATCGGTCGCGCGTTCGGTATGGACGTGATCGCTTGGAGCCGAAATCTCACCGAAGAAAAAGCACTCGAACACGGTTGTGGATTCTGCGCCAGTCTCATTAATCTTGCCAAGCTCAGCGATGTAGTCAGTATCAACGCTGGTGGTGGTGAAGACTCCGACAACTTGATCAACGAGAAGTTCCTTGCCGCATTGAAGCCTGGCGCCATCTTGGTGAATACCAGCCGAGGCGGGGTGATTGACCAGGCGGCTCTCCGCAACGCGGTGCGTACGCGATCGCTGCGGGCTGGCCTTGATGTCTGGGCCACCGAACCGGAGGGAACTGACGATGTCTTTACGGATCCGCTCGCGCAAGAGCCGGGCGTCATTGGAACGCATCACATTGGCGCGCTGACAGAGCAGGCGCAACGCGCTGTTGCCGATGAAGTAGTTCGTGTCGTTCGCGCGTGGGCAGAGCGCGGCCATGTACCGCACTGCGTCAATCGCGCCGTGGCAACTCCGGCAACCACGCTGCTTGCAGTGCGCCATGTCAATCGACCGGGCGTCCTTGCCCACGTGTTCGAGACGCTTGGACAGGCGGGGATCAACGTGGAAGAGATGGAAAATATTGTCTACGCCGGCGGCGAGGCAGGTTTAGCGCGCATCCAATTGGACCGAACTCCAAACGAGACGCAACTTGCTGCGATACGCACCAACCCGAACATCTTGAGCGCAACGCTCAGCACGATCACGCGGCGGGCATGAGCGGTCATGAGTGGTCATGAGCGCGTATGTTTCGCGACCCATCGCAGTGATCGGCACGTGCAGTGTT
This sequence comes from Phycisphaera mikurensis NBRC 102666, assembly GCA_945878575.1. Taxonomy (GTDB): domain Bacteria; phylum Planctomycetota; class Phycisphaerae; order Phycisphaerales; family SM1A02; genus UBA966. The sequence goes on from CAMDUB010000001.1 coordinate 24,787, forward strand.
GGTCGGCGCTGTTGCGCTAGACGCCAAGCGCCTTGCGCTTGCCATCGGTAAACACCATGTGGTTGTCGAGGTGCTTGACGTAGATGTCAAGGATTTCACCCAGCGTTACCTTGCCGCGCTGCGTGTGAATGCCGACACGGGCAAACGCTGCTGGTTCGAGAGTGCGAAGCCAACGCGCCGTGAATCGGCGATTGGCGTCGAACAAATCCAGCACTTCATTGGCATCCATGGCTGCGTTGTCAAGGCGCGCGATGAATGCGTTCTCGTCGTAACTCACCAGTAGCGGCATATCTTCAGCGGCAATACGACGCATCCGGTGACTGGCTGCCTGATCGCTGTCGACCATGTGCACAATGACTTCTTTGATGCTCCACGTTCCGGGTGCCAAGCGAGTGTTCAGTTGCTCCGCGCTCAGCCCACGGGCGGCGTTTCGCAGCGTGGCTGCCCCGCGCTCGTAGGAGTCAATGGCGGCGGAATATGCGTGCGGCTGTGTCAGCGTGGTCATGCGCCAAGTCTATGGGCTCAAATGGCGAGATAACGCGCGCGGGATTTCCTTGGACATTCCGCCGATTCAACCTATACTGCTGTGTTCTGATTCTTTGACAATTTGGGGCCGTACCGGCATCGACCGGACAGGCAACGCACAGTGTGGCGCGTCGTGGAGCATGCCGGCCACGTTAAAAAGCATGCAAATTCACAACTGCCAATAACACGCAGTACGCTCTCGCAGCCTAATTAGGCTGTGCAGTGAGTCCCCCCACGCCTGAATAAGGGGGCCGCTGTCAAAAATCAGGCTGGTTCCAATGGGCTGACATGCTTCGGCGGAACGAGATGATGCATGTCTTGGTTCGCACACCCCGTTGCGGGGGTCTGTGCGGTCGACAATCAATCCGCAAACACACTCGTAGAGGCATTGTGCGGACTGTTTCGGCACAGGGGTTCGACTCCCCTCGGCTCCACTTGATTGCTTGATGGTCGGTCATCTGTGACCGGCATCCATTCGTACCTACCGCGGTGCTCTTTTATGGGCACCGCGGTGTTGTTTTTAGAAGAATCGCGTTTGCGACTGCTGCAAATGCGAAGAACTCCGGTAGCACTTGCCGTATCTCTTAGCGGTGCTTCCATGCAACGCGTGACACATCCTCTCATGACCGCGCCTTCAAACGAATCTCCCGCACCACGCGAAGCCGCCCCGCGCAGCAGCGATGAGGCGGCCGTTCGCTACTGGGGTGCCATCTACGCGTACATCCGTCAAAGCGGTCGCCGCGATGAAGAGGCCCGTGAACTCACCCAGGGTTTCATTGCGGATGTCCTGTTAGGCAGAAACCTCTTGGGGCGCCTGGATGAGAAGCGTGGACAGTTCCGCACATTGCTCTTGAGCGCCGTTCGTAATTATCTCGCTGACGTGTATCGATTCAATCACGCCGCGCGCCGACATCCAGGTGACGGGCGTGTCATCCGCAGTGATGACCTTGCCAACGATGCCCTGCCCGATCGTCAGAACCCCGCACCCGAATCCGCGTTCCACCGTGCATGGATCAGCATGCTGATTCGTGATGCTGCTGATGCAATGCGTGCTGAGTGCGTGGCCAACGGCCGGGACATGCAGTGGGACATCTTTGAGTCGCGGATCCTGCGACCCATGCTCGAAGGTGCGCCGCCACCTTCCTACGAATCACTCATGGAGCGCTGGAACCTCACCGCGCTCAGTCAAGTTTCGAACACCATCGTCTCCATGCGCCGCTCATTTGCCGCGCATCTTGTCCAAGGCGTTGGCGCGACAGTGGACACCTCGCCGGCCGGTGCGCGCGGCGAACTCCGCGAACTGATGTCCCTCTTGGAAGGACGAATCCAATGAAGGAAGGACGAATCCAATGACAAATCCTGTTGATCCAACCACACGCCCTGAGCCATTTCAAGACGGATCACTGCGCGACACACTGGCGTGGGTGCTGCACTCACTCGATCAGCCCGCCGTCGCATCGGGTGACTGGATCGCCTATGAGGTCGATGCCAAGCGCGGAACCGCGGTCGCGCTCCTCACCGATCCAACCACCCCGCTTGCTCGCCTTCGCCGCGCCCGCATCCTTTGGGCTGCGCTGCGCTCCGAAGGTGAGCGAGCAGAAGATCGATCCATGGGTAGTCGGCTAGCGATCGCGGCTGCGGCAGCTGCGTACCTCTTCCACGGTGAACGCATCTCCAATCACGATGATTCCGCTCTGCTCACTGCACTTCGTAGCGCTGTCGCTGATGATGCCGTCCCGGCAGAAGTACGACTCATGATGCAGATGGCAGAACGAAAGTTGACCGGCCCGATCGGTTGACTGCCCCGCGCGGCAGAAGTTGAAATCAACTTGCCGGAACTGCTCTGGGCGCAGCGACCGGAGCCGCGGCCGGAGCAGTGGTGGGCGGCGGGACTTCTGCCGCACCGTTGGCAGACTCAGGCGCATCCGTTCCCGCTGCAGCCTGCGGTCTGGACACCGTTGGCTGCACTGCGGTGATTGGCTCAATCATTCCATCATTGCCAGTTTCTGGAACGACCGCCGGGTCACGCGCGCGTAGATCGTCCCAACGAACGCGTGAGCCACCAACCACGGTGCCGGTCGCAAAGGCGGCGTCGATCAGCGCTATCTCATAGCCAGAAAGCGCGTTGACCTCACGGGTCTGTGCGTCACCCAGTCTGCTGGCCGCTTCAAGCACATCGATGCTGTTGCGCAGTCCCACATCAAACTGCCGCTTCTCGGCTTCATAGGTGCGCCCTGCCAGAATCGACTCCAAGCGCGCCGCCAAGATGCGTTGCCAGGTTGTGTCAATGGCATCCACAGCATTGAGCACTTCTTGACGAATAGCAAGTGCACGCGCATCCTTCGTGGCCATGCGTTGTACGCGCTGCAGCACCGCGCGCCGCAGCTGGCTCATACGCGCTTCATTGCCGATGGGGATCTCGGCACGGGCAGCCACCGTGTACTGATCCGCGTCGCCAATATTGCCAAAGCTGTCGGAGAATCCACTGCCGGCACCGAGCATTTGGTACGAGTAGTCGACCGTAAAGAGTGGCAAAGTCCCATTACGTGCAACTTCGACGTTGGTGGCATCAACCGCCAATTGCAATTCCAACTCCAACATTTCCATGCGATTGCGCACCGCGCCATCAGCAAGGATATTGGCATCAAGTTGCAAGCCCAGTGGATTTGGCTGCGTTGCCGGAATCAGTGCACAACCGTCGGACATGGGCATATCCGGGTCATTCATGATGCGCTTCAGATCTCGCTGGCGATTCCGCAGCGCCGCATCAGCAAGGATCAGATTCTCCAACGTTGATCCAACGCCACTCTGCGCACGCAAGATTTCCACCAGCGGAGCATCACCGTTGTCCACGCGGCGCTGGGCACGATCGAGCTGTGCGATCGCAAGGTCATACTGCTGCTTACGAACTTCTAACTCGCGGAAGGTGCGGTACTGATTCCAATAGGCTTTATCCGCGTTGGCGAGAATTCGAATGGCCTCAAGCTTGGTACGCGAGTCCGTGATTTGACCCTGCAGCTTGGAGACCCGAATGGATGCGGTCGCCACGCCTACGCCAGCATCGCGCAACAGCGGCTGGCTGATGGACATGAGTACTCCACCTTGATCCGTCTCAGGACTAAATCCGGAGACCTGTTCGGATTGGGTGTACTGCGGTTGGAATTTCACCAACCCCCCGGTGGCAAGCGGTACCGCCACACCCATCTTCACCTGGTCAGAGAAGAGACCTTCACTGTTCTGCAACTGTGTCAGCAAATTACTACCGTTACGACTGTAATCGGCGTAGAAGAGATTGTTGAACTTTGCCTCTTCTTGAGTGATGGTCGTCTTGGCAATATCAGGCGCTATCAACTGCACGCGCAAATCCAGGTTGTTGGCGAGCGCCAACGCGCGCACTTCGGCGATGGAAATCGTTCGGGTGCGCTCGTAACGCGTTGATCGGAAACTACCCGCGGTTGCCTGCGCCACGGCATCTTCGGCCGGAATCGGCGGACCGTAGGTCGCTGACGATAGATCCACCGGCTCGATCGCCTTCAGGGCATTGTCAGGTGCAGTGAATGGCGTTTCTTCAGCACGAAACAAATCGTTCTGGCAGCCAGCGGCCAAAAACGAGAGCGTGGTGAAGATGGCGGGAAGGAATCGACGCATCGGGTCACTCGTGGCGAAGTGCCTCAATGGGGTCAAGCCGCGAAGCCTTGTACGCAGGGAACATGCCGAATGCAACTCCGACGCCGGCACTGAAGACGATGGACAGGATCACCGCCCATGCCGGTACATCGGCCTGTTCAAGATTCGCGCCGGGAATGTATGTCAGGCTCACTGCCATCAACTTTCCAATCACCAACCCGGCAATTCCACCAAGCACGGTGAGTGTCACTGCCTCCAACAGAAATTGCAGCAGGATGGCCGCCGATGTTGCGCCAACAGCTTTGCGCAATCCGATTTCGCGGGTGCGTTCGCTCACGGATACCAACATGATGTTCATGATGCCGATGCCGCCAACCAACAGCGAGATGCCCACAATTCCTCCGGCGATGGCGGTAACACCCGATGCCAAACTCTTGAATTGGTTGATGTACTGATCCAGTGCCGCAACACGGAACGTGTCGGGATCGTCTGGCTGCAGACCGCGTTGGCGGCGCATCACGTACTCCACTTCCGCCTTCGCCTCCTCAGCGGTCTCTGGGCTGGTGGCGATGGCCGCAAACTGCATGAAATACCAGCCATCCAGCAACTTCTCTGCCACACTGAATGGGATGAAGATCTCCGCCTCGCTGGAGTTCATTCCCAGCATTTTTGCCTGAGTGGTTTCCACCACCCCGACCACCAGGAACCGGCGTCCGCCAAGCAGAATGTGTTCGCCAAGTCCGCCGTTGCCGTCCGTGTCAATCTTCAGTTCCGTGACGGCGGCCTCGTTCACCAGCGCTACTTGTCGCGCTGTGTCAATATCGATTTGGCTGAACGGTCGACCGCGCATCACCTTGCGACCCACGGCGTCGTGCCATGCTGGCCAGATTCCGTTCACGGTCATGCCGTCAATGAGTTCCGTGTCACTCTCAACGCTCATGGGTAAATCAACAATCGGAGAAATGCCCTTGATGGAAGGGCACTGATCCATGATTGCCTGCGCTTCGCTGACCTTGAGGCGACACTTCTCCCACGGAAATTTAGCGCGCGGCACGTTGTCGGGGCGGTTGGGGAACACATACAGCCGAGCTGCACCAACGCTCTCAAATTCGGAAAGCACCTTGGCCTTCAGCCCCGTCAGCGCCGCGATCACCGCCGTCACGCTGGCAACACCGACAATGATTCCCAGTGCGGTGAGAAACGATCGCGTCTTGTTCGCCCAGATTTGACTGAGCGCCATGCCGATCGCCTTCAGGAAGAAGAAGATGGTGAGTCCGCGGCCTTCGCCCTTCGCGCCCTTTCGGGATGGTGCACTTGCGTTGCTCATGCGGCTGCCTCTTCAGCAGCAGCGCGACGGCGTTGTGTAGCGCGCGCCTCTTCCACGTAGGGGCTCACTTCAAAGTCTTCTTCGGCTGACAAATCACTGAGGATGCGCCCGTCGCGCAGTCGGACCACGCGTTGGCAATGCGCAGCCACGTCATTTTCGTGGGTGACAATGATGATGGTCTGCCCTTCCCGGTAGATGCGCGTGAACAGTGCCAAGATTTCCGCGGTCGTCGCGGAATCGAGATTTCCAGTTGGCTCATCGGCCATCAGGATTTTCGGGTTGTTGAGAATCGCACGGGCGATCGCCACGCGCTGCTTCTGTCCGCCGGAGAGTTGGTTGGGACGGTGATCAACACGGTTACCAAGGCCAACACGCTGCAGCGCGGAGAGCGCGCGTTCACGTCGAGCGCGGAATCCACCAGCGGTGGCGGAATACATCAGTGGAAGTTCCACATTCTCTAAAGCGGTCTGGCGAGCAAGCAACTCAAAGCTCTGAAAGACAAAGCCGATTTCTTCGTTGCGAATGAGCGCCAATTCATCCGTCTTCATGGCGCTGACCAAGCGCCCTCCGAGCATGTATTCGCCGCTGGTCGGGCGATCGAGGCATCCGAGCATGTTCATCAGTGTGCTCTTACCCGAGCCAGAGCTACCCATGATGGCCACCATCTCGTTACGGCCAATGTCAAGATCAACCCCGCGAAGCGCGTGAATGGTCTCGACGCCAACGCGATAGACCTTGGCAATTCCGCGAAGTTGGATGATCGATTCACTCATGTCTATTCAAATCAAGCGCTTCCGCATGATGGCACGCAGTTCACGGGGGTTACCTGCGTTTCCGGTCAAAATCGCATGCGCATTCCGCGACCACGGCCGCCACCACCACCGCCACCCGAACCGCCGCCTGCCCCACCACCAAAATCTGACTCCTCTGACTTGACGGCATCGCCATCCTTCAAGCGCTCCAAGGATTTGTATGGACCAACCACCACAATCTCACCTTCCTTCAATCCATCAACGATGATGGTGTTGGTGAGATTGGATGGCCCAGTAGCCACCGGGGTCGCCACTGCTTTGCCGTCAATCACTCGGTACACCATGCTGAGATTTTTTGCGCCAGGAGTGATCAGCGGACTGCTCTTCAACGCATCCGGCAGGTCTTCAACCTTGCGGTCAATCACGGCTTGGCTAGGAACATTCAGCCCACTGTGGCGAGCGATTGAAATATCAACATTACCGCCCAGACCACTGAAGATCTGCTCGCCATTCAGATCAAGGAGCACCGCTGTCTTGAAGAATCCAGTGCCATCTTTATCGTTGGTTCGGCTGAGCGCTACTTCCTCCACGGTGCCGGCAAAGATGCGCTTCTTGTAGCCGTTGATTCGAACTTCACCGGGTTGACTCTTGGCGACACGCGGAATGTCTGACTCACTGACCTTGGCGGTGAGCTTCATCTTGCTCAAGTCGGAAATGGTGAGAATCTTTGTTCCCGGGTTGTTCATGGTGCCAACCACCACCAGTTCGCCAACCTCGGCGTTGAGCTGGGTAATGATGCCATCGATCGCCGCGACCACTACCGTCCTCCGGAGCGCCTCGCGCTGCTGGTCAATCTGCGCTTCGGCGGCGGCCAAGCTTTTCTCCAGTTGAACGATGGTGTTCTTCTGCGCTTGGAATTGCGCGTCGAGATCTGCTGCGCGCGTCACAGAATCTTCATACGCCTGCCGACTGATGTCGCCGGCACGAAAGAGCGACTCCTGCCGTTGCGCTGTAGCGCGCGCATTCTCCAGGGTGTTCTGCGTACCGACGATGCGGGATCGCTCCGCTTCCAGGCGGTAGCGCTCACCATCGCGACGGGCTTCCACACTCTGCAACGCTGCCTTGAGATCGCGATCATCAAGACGCATGATCAGGTCGCCCGCGCGAACGCGCTCACCCTCGCGGTGCGGCAATTCCACAATGCGCGCCGACACTTCCGCTGACACGTCCACCTTGCGCTTGGGTTCAATGATTCCCGGTGCGGAAACCGTCTCCACCAACACCCCCACTGTTGCTGGTTCCATGCGAACCACGGTGGCCTCCGGACCTCCGACGTTTATCCACGCCCAGATGTCCTTTCCAGCGAACAGCGCCACCAATGCAACAACCAAGGTGACGGCGATCGAGACAATGAGTGCGGGTCGCATATCGAGGCTAAATCCTGTGGGGCAGCGGAACGAGAGCCGTTCCGGAATACCTCAGAATCATACGCCGCGAATTAGGCGGCAGGCTCGATGGTGACGGTCAGTCCGCGCGTCTGAAACTGCTCTTGGATGAGCTCGGCACGCTCGCGATGGGTGACCATCAGCAGGGCAACCCCGGACTCATGCGCTTCCACGGTGCGCTCCACGGCATCACTGACGGTGAGCCGCGCAAACTCCACCACCGAGCGAGTGACCAGTGAAAAGTCGCTGACATCGTCATTGTGAAGAAGTACCGCCCATCCTGGCATCTGCTTGCGCTGTGGAGGAGCAACTTCAGGAAGCAACGCGGTGCCTCCCTCTGACGACTCTGACGAAGCAACAATCTGACTGCTGAATTGGACGGCGCCGACAAAAGTGGTGAACATTACGCAGAATCAAACCGGATACTGCATCTGAAATCAAGTGCAAATTTTTGTTATCGGCGGGAATCTTCCCCTACTTACCACTTAAATACCAGCTTGCCAAACTGCTCGCCCGCCTCCAGGCGCGCATACGCCGATTCGGCCGCGGCTGGCTCAAAGACCTCATCCACGGTGGCACGGAGCGCCCCGCTTTGCAGCAAGGCAATGACGCTGCGAAACTCATCCATCGAACCCATGGTGGAACCAATGATGGACAGCTGATTCCAAAAGATGCGAGCAAGATCGGTGGTGCCATCGGCGCCCGTGGTGCATCCGCAGGTGACCAGCGTGCCGCCGCGAGCGAGACTCTTGATGCATGGCATATGCACGGCCTTGCCGACGCTCTCCGCCACAATGTCAACGCCGCGTCCAGCGGTTGCCTTGCGCACTTCGCGCGACCAATCAGTACCGGTGTCGAGCACTGTGAAATTGGCGCCGAGCGTCTTGGCGCGCTCCAGTTTTGCTGCATGACGGCTGGTCACAATCGTGGTGCACCCAAAGTGTCGCGCAATTCCCAATGCGGCAAGGGCAACGCCGCCACCGATACCGGGAATGAGCACCGTCATACCTGCCTGTAAGCGCGCACGCGTCACCAGCATGCGCCATGCCGTGAGGTGCGTGAGTCCGAACGCCGCCGCGTGCACCGGGTCAATGTCGCCGATTTCCAAGACATTGGTCGCCGGAGCAACGAAGTACTCCGCATGCGTACCGGGGCAATGCTCACCGATCATGAAGATGTCCTCGCCGGACGGAGCGTGTCCCGGGCGCGGCGCCTCGGGGCGCATGACCGCCGCATTGAGAATCACTCGCTTTCCAACCCATGCCGCATCAACGCCGGAACCCACGGTGTCAACGATGCCAACGCCGTCGGATCCGCCGATGGTCGGCCACTGCACTTCGATACCTGGCAAGCCGCGGCCAACCCACAGGTCCAGATGATTGAGCGCCGAAGCCTCGGTGCGGATACGCACCTCGCCGGGAGCGGGAGTGCACTCCGATCGACCACCTGTAAAGCGGACATTTGGAGCGACGGGGGTACCTTGACGGAGGACTTCAATAGCGCGCATGAGGGTCGAGTGTAGGACGCGCGGAACTACGATGCACGAGAGGAAACCCCATGAAATTCACCGACCTTCCCACCTGCCCCCGCTTTCTTTCCTGCGCCGCCACCATCATGGCAATCGCTTGTGCGCGGATGACACATGCCGCGCCGCAGCAACAGCAAATGGCCGATCGCGCTCGGCAGGTCGCTGAGCAAATGGCGCTATGCCCCATCAAGGCAATGCCCGCATCACTTGACGCTGGATTTGTTGCGCCACAGACCGATGTGAAGTTTGAAGCAATACTTCTGAATACTCTTGATCGTCCGGTGAAGTGTGTTCGCAGTGCGCCCAGTTGCACGTGCACCACCGTCGACATGCTCGGAAAGGAAATACCCGCGGGCGGCACACTCAAGGTTCCGCTCTCCATGCGAACCAGCGGCGCGACTGGTGAAAAGTCTGCGCAAGTAGTGCTGATGTTTGATGGCGTACCCGGACTCGTGGAACTGAGCATCAAAGCGGAAGTGACTTATCCGGTTCGCGGAATTCAGATGAGCGTTGGCGCTGATGGCAAGCAGCGTCGTGATCCATTCATCAATGCGTTTGACAACAAGGCAAATGTCACCGGCGAAATTACTGTGGAGTCGATTGATGGAAAGTCGTTTCGCATCATGTCGGTCGGTGGCGCAGCGCCAGCATTTGTTGACTACAACCCAACCGAGCAAGGACCGCGCGAGAGCTACCGCGTCCGCTACGACTTCTCCAGCCTGCCCTGCGAGCGCGTTCCAAAGTACCTGGTGATTGAAACTGATCGAGCTGATGCGCGTCTGATTGACATGCGTGTTCGTCATGAATGCACGAAAATAAGCGCAAATTTTGGCTTCGCTCAGTACCGTGAGAACGTGGGCATCCTGGCGCCCGGTGCAACCAAAGTCATTGAAGTTGAAATCAAACACGCGAACGGAGTGCGCATTGATTCGGTAACAAGTACTGATCCGCGTGTTGATGCAAAGTTGTTGGACCAGAAATCCGGCGCTGAAGACGGGCTCATGGTGCGGGTGGCTGTCACTGCTCGTGCAGACTCCGCAGGTATGGTCTTGGCCCCACTTCGTTTCGTTGGCGTTGGCCCGGATCCGAAGAAGCCCGTACCGGCCGGGCAGCCAGTGGCGACTACTCCGCGCGAGTCAGACTTTCTCATCTATCTCAAGATTGAAGCGCCAGTTCCGCAGTTGCAAGCCAAGCCAGTCACAGACGCAACGCCGAAGGAAATTCCCGCTGCAGTGCGAGCGGTGGTGCTTGCGCCCGCATCCATTCCGGCTGATGCGCGCGTCAATGCCGAAAAAATCACCACGCTTGGTACACCCAACGTTCCCTCACGCGTCATCCAACCGCTGCCGGTGATTCTGCGAATAGCGGATCGCGCCGAAGACGTGCCGATGGACGCGGCACGGTTCGCTGCAGCAAAGGCGGCGGTCAGCAAAGGTCTTGCGTTCATGCGCTCCACTCAGGGTCCGAACGGCGGGTGGATGGAAGACACCTCTGCGAAAGCGACTGATCAAAGCAAGCCGTCAACCGCTGTTCCAAACGCAGTGACGGCACTGGCACTGAAGGCGTTCGCACAGGCTGGATTCCCTGCAAAAACTGACACAAACGCGCGTAAAGCCCTGGCGTTTGTCACTGCCGGAACGCAGGTGGCGGGTGCATTTCAGCCGGACCTCGGCGGCGGATTGGCAAACTATGTGGCCAGCATGGTTCTCATGGGCCTTGCCGCGCAACAAGATCCCGCGCTCGCCATGGAGATGGAAACTGTACGAACGTGGCTTGTGAAAAATCAGTGGGACCAGTCCCAAGGGATCAGCCCGAATGCAGACTGGTTTGGTGGTGCGGGATACGGAAGTCACGGACGTCCCGACCTATCCAATACGCAACTGATGCTTGATGCATTGCACGATGCCGGTGTGTCGACCGATGACCCCGCCGTGCAACGCGCCTTGGTGTTCGTGCAACGCACTCAGAATGTCAAGAGCAACGACGCATCATGGGCGCAACACGGGAACGGTGATGGAGGCTTCGCTTATACGGCTGCCAATGGCGGCGAGAGTTTCGCAAGTGAAGTGGCAGGCGAGGGTCGATACGGGGAGAAGATGCCGCCGGAGACGCGTGCGCTTCGTAGTTACGGAAGCATGACCTACGCTGGGTTTAAGAGCCTGTTGTATGCCGGACTTGCTCCGAATGATCCGCGCGTCATCGCCGCCTTCGATTGGATTCGATCGCACTGGACATTCACAGAGAATCCCGGACTCGGTTCACAGGGTCTCTACTACTACCTGCACGCCGCTGCGCGCGCACTCAACGCATCAGGAGCGATTAGCGTGACGGTGATCAGCGATGCTGCCCAGGCGAGCATGCCAGAAAAAGCCTCCGAAACATCCGGGAAAGGCAGCGGTGCTCGCAATTGGCGCAATGACATGACCGATGCCCTACTGGCCTCGCAACGCGCCGATGGCAGTTGGGTCAACAGCGCCGATCGCTGGCAAGAGGGCCAACCGGACCTGGTCACGGTGTACGCATTGTTGGCGCTTGAAGAAGTTCTCAAGCCGGTGACGCAGTCGCAGTAAATGTTCGTCGTGCCAGTACCGCCATGGTGGCAACCTCGGCAATGAGAACAGCGCCCAATGCTTGGTGCGCGGTGGTTGCTGCTACTTCCCAGACAGGAACCATCTCACCCCTGCGCAGCAATACGGCCGCAAGAGCCGCAATGCCGAGGGCAACCTGCAGTCCCACCGTGTGCATTGCTGCCTTGCCCACACGCCGCAACGGCGGAGCTTCAACGGTGCGGCCGCAGCGAATGGCTGCCACAAGCACCAGTACGAAGGCGATCACTGCCATGGTCACATGACCATGCAGCGCCCACTTAGGAAGTTGAGCACCTTCTTCACCAGTCGGAGGTATCTGTAGGTGCCGCATGGCAGCTCCGAGAAAGAGTTGCATTGTGATGGCCACGAATGCCAATCCCGTCAGCAGCCTCATGGTGCTCGCGCCGGGCACTGCCACGCGCACTCGCTCCCATGCACTACTGACCGCAAACGCCGACACCAATGCCAATGCAAAGACAAGCTGACCAAGCATGCCATGCGCAATGGCGAGCGTGGTGCTCGGGGACAGATCCACCGCATCCATGCTCGAAGTCACTGTGCCAGTCACGCGCAAACCGCCCAAGATTCCTTGGCAGATCACTAACGTCAACAGAATGGTCACTGCCGTACGGGCAAACTTGCTCGCACCGCTGCGCCAGACCGTGGTGGCGTACGCAAGCACGGTAGCTCCAACGAGCATTCCAAAGAGACGGTGCGCGTGCTCATAGAAGATGCCGCCCTTCATTTCACTGACGGGATAGAGCAGCATGTTGTGACCGAAACTGTTCGGCCAGTCCGGCACCGCTAGCCCGGCTTCGTAGCCGGTGACGAGCCCACCAATCACAATCATCACCAGAATGTTGGCGGTGGCAACCATGCCCATGAGCGTGACGGGCGACGGTAGCCGCCGCGCCGATGGCCGAGCACTGCCGATCCGCTCGCCGATCGAACCAAGCAGCGCGCTCGCGGCAAAGAGGCCGACGACGTAGGCGACGGGCCGGACGGGTGATCCGCCCTGCTCATCGCGCAGAAAGGCGCCGACCACCATGAGGTTAATGGTGGCTGACACCAAACCAACCGACAGACCGCTGGCCTGGCCAGGCGCGAATCGTCCGGCAAGAAATCCACCAAACAACACACACGCCAGCGCGCCCACAAATAATGCCTCGCCCGCCACAAATCCGGGCTGCAGTAGAGCCAGGTAACTCAGCGTCCACATGGCAACCGTCACCACAAATCCAATGGCCAAGTTCATCGGCCGGACCCAACGCGACCACCCAATCACAAATCCACTGCCGACGACCATCAATAAAATTAACGCGGAAATGCCTAGCGGCGCCGCCGGCGCGGGCGTGGCCACCGGGGTGGACGTCAGGGCGGCAGCGGCGGAATCCTGAATCGCAATCAGCATGTGCATCGGCAAGGCTCCATGGAGGGGGGATACCTATGCTATTCATCTCGACCCCCCGCGGATCGAATCCGATGCCCGCATCAATCACTCCAGCACCCGTTCCCGCCACGCCGGGAAATCCGCCGCCCGCGACTATGGGAATCGAAGTTATCAATACCGAGCTAACACCCAGCCATGCGGTGATTTGGAGCCAGTTGTCAAAGGCGCGGCTCAGCCTGCTGGTGCTGCTCACTGCTGCGGTCGGTTTCGTGGTGGCGCCGACGGATCCACAGGGATGGTGGATGCGCCTCCTGTGGACGTGCATCGGCACCGCGATGGCCGCGGCCAGCGCCGCCATGCTCAACCAAGTTGCCGAAATGCGTCGCGACGGGCTGATGCGCAGGACCGCCAATCGACCGTTGCCCGCTGGTCATGCGCGCCGAACCACCGTGTTCGCAGTTGCAGTGCTGCTTGGATATGCGGGGTGCACGGTGCTCGCCATGGGCACCACCCTGATGGCGGCCACGTTCGCTGGCGTAAACATTCTGCTCTATGTGTTGCTGTACACACCGCTCAAGCCGCGGACGACTCTCAATACATTGGTGGGTGCCGTCACCGGAGCGATTCCACCAGTGATTGGCTGGACGGCCGCGACCGGAAGTATTGCGCCCGGAGCGTGGGCACTCTTTGCCATTCTTTTCGTTTGGCAGATTCCACATTTCTTGGCCCTCGCGTGGCTGTACCGCGCGGACTACACGGCGGGTGGGTTCGTGATGTTGCCTTCGCGTGATCCGGATGGCACTGCGACTGGCCAAGCGTGCCTCCTCTCCAGTTTGATGTTGGTACCGGTATCACTCCTCGGCACCATGTCCGGCATTGCTGGCTTTGGCTACGCAGCAGTGGCCTTCGCCGCTGGTCTTTGGCTTTCGTGGCTTTCGCTGCGTTTCCTGCTTGAAAGGAGCGATGCGCGCGCCCGGCGTCTGTTCTTGGCAAGCCTGATCTACTTGCCAGTCGTCATGGGCGCCCTGGTCATTGATCGCGGCAGCGTAGTGACCACTGCAACGCCCGTCGACGGAGCAGTCATTCTTGAGGTACCCGCACAGTGAGCGATCCGCATCCACTGGGATTCCCAACACTCACCCTGCGCGGCGGTGGTTGGATTCTGTTGGCGTTGCTTGCCATCAGTGGCGGATTCTTGGCGTGGGCGCTGAGCGGTGTGTTCACTGGTGACCGTCCAATCGGAAGCGGTAACGATCCCTCGGTGTACGGATTCACACTGGAGCCACTGCGCGCCGATCGCGGCGTTCTGGTGGGAAGCGGAAGCCCGCGTGACTTTCTGCCATCATTAGACGCACCCGCCGTGATGCGTAGTGCGGACATGTTGCGATGGAATGCAGAGCATCGAACCAAATACGTGGTGAGTAATGACCGTGTGGCCGGCGTAGTGGTGAATGGCGAGGCCCGCGCGTATCCACTGGCTGTACTCAACGCCCATGAAGTGATCAATGACACACTCGGTGGCGTTCCCATTGCCGTGAGTTACAGTCCGCTCACCGACAGTCTGGTGGTATTTGACCGGCGCGTCGATGGTCAAGAGCGGACCTTTCATGTCAGCGGACTGCTCTACAACAGCAACTTGGTGATGTACGACCGCGTGGCGGGCGTCGGCGAGCACACTCTGCCCAGTGCAGACCGAACCGAGGCCTCACTGTGGAGTCAACTTGGCATGCGCGCGATCGCCGGCCCCGCTGCAGCACATGACGCACGACTCCTCCCGCTTCCTGATGTGAACATCACGTCCTGGCGCATGTGGACGGCGGTTTGGCCGGACACTACGGTGATCATGGGCGATCCCGCACAGTCGAGTCGATACAAAGAATTCAGCTATGCGCGTTACTACCTCTCGCCCCGCGTTGACTTTCCGGTGAGCGGCTTAGTTGCTGCTGTCCGCGAACCGACCAGCGCGGCGGTGGCGATGGCGGAGGCAGCAAAGGGCGACCCGCGATCGCGGAAGACCGCCGTCATTGAAGTACGCGAAGGCGACGCGCGAGTGGTGTACTCACTGGCCGAGTTAGCCACCAAGGCCGGCGACTCCGGTCGAGTGGCGTTCGAAGTGGGTGGACGGCAGTTTGAGGCCACTGTGCAGCCGTCACCACTTGCAGCGCTCGTGCGTGCAACCGACGGCAAGCCTGCAGTAGTGATCCCACAACTCTGGTTTGCGCACGAAGCGAAGTGGTAGCACCCGCTCATTACGTCAGTGCTGAACAAATCCACAGCGTTGCATACAGCACCATCCAAATGACATCCAGGGCATGCCAATACATGGCACAGAGCACTACACCGGTGTAGTCGCTTGGCGTGTACTGCCCTTCCCTGCTGCGGCGAAACACGTACACCATGGGCGGGAGTCCGCCGATGACATGCAGTGCATGCACTCCGGTGAGCACATAAAAGGTCCATGCATACAAGCCACTTTCGATGGTGACGTGGCGAGTCCACAATTCGTTCCATGCCAAGGCCTGCACGGCAAGGAACAGGAGCGCTAGGCCAAGAGTGGCGCCCATGGCGTACACCAATTGCGTCTGCTGACCAAGGCGGGCGGCTCGCACGGCCAGTTGCATGCTCCAGCTAGAAATCAGCAGTACGGCACTGGAAAGAAGCAGCGCCGCCGGCAGCCCTGGGGTTCCTTCCGGCATCCATTCGCGCCCGGGCGGTTGATCAAAGCGCACCACCACGTACCCAAGGATGCACGCCACGAAGATCATCGCCACCACGGCAATGAACACCCACATGCCAAAGACCCCCGCAACGCCGCGCTCTTGCGCACTGTCGAAGGGGTCAATGAAGTTTGCGGTCTTGATAGACATCACGCACCTTGGCAGCGAATCTGCGCCGCGACGGGCGCGTCAGTTCGTATCGCCAACACCACCGTTGGTGGAGCGAAACTGGGCAACCGGCGCGCCGGGCGCGTTCGCCTGCATGACTGTCTCCGCTTCCGGCGGGTTGCCGTTGAACATGGTGGCCGAGTTCTGATGAACATCCATGGCTGAGAAAGCCAACATGATGCCCACAAAGACGATCGACCCAATCAGTACCAGCAGATTGAACGGCCGGTCCCAACGCAAGTGCATGAAGATCAGTGCCACGATGGTGGCTTTGACCACCGCGATGGCAAGAGCAAGCGCCAGGTTTGCCTCGCCGAGATCGATGTAGCGCACAGCGACCGTGATCACCGTGAGAACGAGCAGCGCTGCGCCCGCACCAACGAGGTACTTAATGGGAACGACATGCCCAACTTCGGGGTGAACTTCGCCAGCATGTGAACCAGCATGCGCGCCAGCAGAATGTGAGACTTGGTGTGCCATAGATGTATTCCGTCCAACTCAGTGGATGAGATAGAAGAGCGGGAAGAGGAAGATCCAGATCAAGTCGACGATGTGCCAGTACAGGCCACCAGTATCAACTGCCGTGAAATTCTTGCTTGAGAAGTCACCACGCACTGCACGCCAAGTGAGCCAGGCGATGATGCCCATGCCTGCCACGACGTGAATACCGTGCAGGCCGGTCATGCAGTAGTAAATAGCGAAGAAGAGGTGCGTGTTCGGCGGAAGCTTGGTGTCTTCCAAGTGCGTTCCGGGATGCGCCTCTTCCAACTTGCCAGGGGCTGGGGCAGCGGCTTGCTCAGGCGCAGGCGTGCCATTGGCTCGGGCCATGCCGCTTGGACCAACCGAAGCAGACTTCACCGCGGATACATCCACGGCAGGCTTGGCAGCGAGGTCCGGGATAGCAAACAGTGTTGGATCCTTCACCACAATCGCTGTCGCAGCCACCGGAGCGGTCTTCAATGCCATCGCTTCAGCGTGACCTTCCGCATCATGCGGAGGCACATAGAAGGAAGATCCCCATACGAGGTTGTCATGGAACTTGTGGGTGTACTCAAAGTACTTAATCACTAGGAAGCCAATGGCGCCCATGAATGTAAGCACGAGGCACACGATCAACCCACCGCGACGATTGGTTTGCGCACAGCGAACCGCCAGTGCCATGGTCAAGCTCGAGAGAATCAGCACGCAGGTGTTGATTCCACCCATGATGGTGTCGAGGTAATGGCTGGCGTAACTGAACACCTCTGGATTGCGCATGCGCAAGATGGCATAGGCCACAAACAGGCCACCAAAGAAGAGGATTTCTGTAGCGAGGAACAGCCAGATGCCCAACTTGGCACTATCGAACTGCTGCGCCATGCTGTCAAAGTGGTGGGCCACATGCGGATCGTGACCGTGGGCATGGTCATCATGGCCGTGCGCTTGGTCAGCGTGGGTGGTGTGGGTGTTTGCGATGGTCTGACTCACATGATGCTCCGAGGGAGTTCGATGAAGACGTGGGGCGATGCCCCCAGTCAGTGCGCAGCCTTGGTGCCCTGCGCGGCGGGATTCACTTCGGGATCGTTGGATTCATCGACGCGGTAGCCGCCGAGCTTTGGATCCCAGTGCACCACTGAGAAGTCGTAGCAATCACCAACACGCGGGGCCTTGGCGAAATTGTCGAACGGTGGCGGGCTGGCGCACTGCCACTCCAAGCTACGACCACCCCACGGGTTCGCGGGAGCCTTCTTGCCATTGAAGAAACTGCCAAACAGGCTAATGGCTGTCAGCGTGAAGCCAACCGCCATGATGTAACTACCGATGGTCGAAATCACGTGATAGACCTGGAACTCCGGCTGATAGTCGTAGTAGCGGCGCGGCATGCCCTGCGAACCCAGCATGAACTGGGTGAAGAAGGTGACATTGAAGCCGATGAAGATGATCCAGCAGGCGATCGTTCCAAGGCGCTCGTCGTACATGCGACCAAAGATCTTCGGCCACCAGTGGTGCAGGCCGCCGATCATTCCGATCAAGGCACTGCCCATCATGACGTAGTGGAAGTGAGCCACTACGAAGTATGTGTCATGCAAATGCACATCGGTACTCAACGTGGCCAAGTGCAAGCCGGTGAGACCACCAATGGTGAACAGGAACAAGAATGACAACGCGTACCACATGGGGGTAGTCAATGAGACCGAGCCCTTGTACAGCGTGGCAATCCAGTTGAACACCTTGACGGCGCTGGGGATGGCCACACTAAAGCTGATCGCGGAGAACAGCGTGTTCATCAGGGCTGACTGACCCGAAGTGAACATGTGGTGACCCCACACAATGAAACTGAAGAAGGCAATCGCGATCGAACTGAACGCAATCAGGCGATAACCGAAGATCGCGCGATGGCTGTTGATAGCGATGATTTCGCTGATGATTCCCATGGCAGGCAGAATCATGATGTACACGGCGGGATGGCTGTAGAACCAGAAGAAGTGCTGGTACAGGACCGGGTCGCCACCCATGGATGGGTTGAAGATTCCGATGTTCACGGTGCGCTCAACAATGAGCAGCAACAGGGTGATACCGAGCACCGGAGTGGCCAGCACCTGAATGATGGCGGTTGCATAAATCGCCCACAGGAACAGGGGCATACGGAACCAAGTCATTCCTGGGGGACGCAGTTTGTGGACCGTGACGATGAAGTTCAGACCAGTGAAGATGGAACTGAAACCAAGCACGAATGCTGCGGTCAGAACTGGAATCACGCCGCCAGCGGTGGTGGTGGTGGAGTACGGGGTATAGAAAGTCCAACCAGTATCGAAGCCACCCATAGCGAGCGAGACCACGCACAGAACCGCACCAGTGACCCACAGGTAGTAACTAAACAGGTTCAGGCGCGGGAAGGCAACATCCTTGGCTCCAAGCATGATGGGCAGGATGATGTTGCCGAGCGCGGCCGGAATACTTGGAATGATCACCAAGAACACCATGATGGCGCCGTGCAGCGTGAACCATTGGTTGTAGGTGTCTGCGCTGTCGGTGATTGTTGGACCGGGGGTGAGCAACTCCGTGCGAAGGAGGAGCGCAAAGGTTCCACCAAGCAAGAACGCGCCGAGCACCGACCACATGTACATCACGCCGATGCGTTTGTGGTCAAGTGTGAAGATCCAGGAAAGGATCCCGCGTGTGTGCGTCAGGTAATTGTCGCTCGCGGGGCGTCCCTCGATCGTGTCGGGGAGAGCGCCGGGTGATGGGAGTTGGATGGTGGTCATGGTTAGAACTTCCTGTGCTAGTTGAGTACGAGCGCTTGTTGGCGCGTCACTTCTTCATGCCGGTTGCGGGGTCAAATTCGGCCTTGAGTTTGCCAGTCTTTGTATCGAACTTTTCGAGTTGCTGCATGTAGCCCAGCACTGCATCGATGGCCTTGTCATTCAACTGGCCTTTGAAGGACGGCATGACATTGCCGTAGGTGGGCACGACATACTTGCCAGGCACCAAAATGGACGTACGAATGTAGTCCTCCCAGGTCCCGTATTCCTTGCCATCGCCCACGATTGGATACGCCTTGACGCGCTCAATAATGCCCTTCCACGATGGCCCAATGCCCACGGTGCCATCAAGTGAGTGGCACTGCTGGCAGCGAGCAAAGATCTTCGGGCCGGCCTTGAAGTACAGCTCTTCTTCCGGAATCTTGTCCATCCACTGGCTCTGATCGGTCATCCACTGACCAAAGGAAGCCTCGTCAAGAACATAGACGTAGCGATTCATTTTGGAGTGGCCGGTGCCACAGTATTCGGTGCAGAACAGCGTGTGCGCTTGCGCGTCATCTTCTGGTCCAGAGACGACCTTCGCATTTGGATCGCGCGGCGTCTTGCCGGGCTGGCCGGTCGGGAAGTCGCACTGGAACCACGCGTAGGTGTAGCGACCCGGAACGATGTCGCGCTTCACACGGAAGTCTGGAATGTAAAGCGAGTGCAGGACATCACTCGAGCGCAGTACCAACCGAACGGGGCGACCCGCTGGGATGTACAGGTCGTCGCTCACTGCACCATTTGGGTACTGGAAGCTCCATGCCCACTTCTGCGCGGTGACCTTGATATCAAACGCATTCTTCGGTGCGGTGTAGATGTCCAGGTAACTGCGGAAACCAACCACAAAGATGCCGATCACAATGATGGTTGGAATGACCGACCAAGTGATCTCCAACGGCGTGTTGTGGGTGGGGTAATCGGTACGAAACTTATCGCCAGTGCGGTGGCGATACTTGACCACAAACCACACCATCAGTACGACCACCAGTGCAAAGAACACGTAGCAAATCCAATTGATCACATCCAAGGTGTGATCAACGCCCTGCGAGATGGTGGATGCACCAACGGGCATCCAGAAGGTCGGCGGGGTTGGCTCCGCGGCGCCTGTCTGCGCGAAGGCCGCAAGCGCGGATATCTGCGAGGCGGTGTGAGCGAGAATCTGATGGGTCATGGACATAATTGTTCGTCTCTATCGGGAAAACGTGCGTGGAGCGCGTTAGAGGTGCGCGACTCCGGGTTGTGCGTTGCTCGGTGGCGCCAAGCGGCGCGCCTGCGACTCTTGCCACCAGAACCAGCCAAGTCCACCGCCCAGTAGCAGCAGCGTGACAGCGCCACCAACTTGCATGACGCGCATCGCCAGGACGACATAGCCGCCTGCTTGTGCGTCATAGATGTGGCACCAAAGAATGATGCGATCGAGGGTGGTTCCAATCTTGCCTTGCGAAGCCTCTAAGAGCGCCATACGCACGGTGGACTGTTCATACTTCACGCCGTACAGAACGCGGCTCAGGCGACCATCGGGAGTAATGATGAACACGGCGGCCGCGTGCGAATATTCGCCGTCGGGCTGCATGCGATATTCGAATCCAACTGCTTCGGTGAGTGCATGAATGGCAGGCTCTTCACCAGTCAGGAAGTGCCAACCAGCAGCGGTCTGCGCGCGGCCGTACTCAGCCACATAGCCAGCCTTCTTGCCGGCGGCCAACTCTGGGCCTTCCTTGGGATTCACAGACAGCGAGATGATGTCGTACTGCTTTCCAACAGTCCAATCCATGTCTTGAATGCCGCGCAGCAGCGCATTCATCACCAAGCTGCAGAGCATGGGGCACTTCATGTACCCAATCTGCAAGATGGCTGGTCGATCCTTTGGAAGCACATCGCGCAGGGTCACTAGTTTGCCGTGATCGTCACGGAACGTTGCATCAAGCGGCAGTTGCGAATCCAACTTGTCGATGATGGTCACACCAGCGAGTTCTGGAATCGCATCCACCGTTGGCGCGGGCTCTTGATAAGCGCCACCAACCGACACCTGTGCAGCGACCGACGCGGTAGCGGCGAATGCAGTGAGTGCGGCGAGGATGGTTCGAGTCAACGTCATAGTCTCTAACAGTAGGCAGCAATTACTTCTGAGCAGGGGCAGCATTTGCTGGGGCGATAACCGGAACTGCAACAGCAGCCGGCTTCGGGGCCGGAGCAGCCGTGGCAGGCGCTGACGCAGCAGCACGGGGCTTGCCGGCCGATGCCGGCGGCACGGTCAGCGCTGCATTCTGCGAAACCATCTTGATGGCCTCCGCCACGGGAATCCGCTGGCGTTCAACCGGCTTGCCGGCAATGTCCAAGGAGTAGCTACCCGAGGAGCCCAGCAGTTCCATCTGCTTCAGTTTCAAGTCTTCCAGGGCGGCGTACTGCGGCTCAATGACCTTGAGGTCCACCTCGGTCTGTTCCGTCTGGAAGTACATCACGCTGAGCGCAATGACAACGGCGGTCAAGATGATGATGCCAATCAGAGAGACCAACCAAGTCTGCCCTGCCTCCGGATCGTCCCAGAGGACGCCAGTGGATGTTTCAAATTCGTTGTTTTGTGATGCAGTAGACATGAGTGTGTTCCGTCAGGTGATCACATGTTCTGGAAGGCAAGGCTTTCGCCGAGCGAAGGATCGCGCGATGCAAGCAGTGACTTGCCCATGAGTGAACGCATAGTCATGGAAAGCACCAGGCAGAACATGCCCAGGGTCAGTCCAAGGAGGGTGGGATCGAACAGGTGCGGCGAATCGCTGGCATGCGCGGCCGCAAACTCTGAGTAACGCGCAAAGTCGCCAACATCATGCGGGACATGCGGCACAATCAGATAGACCAAATCGACGAAGCCAAAGACCAGCATCCATACGCAGCCGATGGCGAGCGTGGTCGGCCAGCGCTTGGGCCAGCGCGAAATCAGCAACACGAACGGAATCAGGAAATGCCCAAAGAGCAGTGCCCAACTCAGCCACAGCCAGCCGCCCACTTGTCGTGAGAGGTACCACGCCGTCTCTTCCGGCAGGTTGCCGTACCAGATCAACATGAATTGACTGAACGCGATGTATGCCCAGAAGACCATGCCAAACGCAAAGAGCAACTTGCCAAGGTCTTGATAGTGCTCAGGAGTAATGATGCCCTTCAACTGACCGTCGCGCTGCAAACGCAAGCACAGAAGGGTCATTGCGCTGAACCCGCAAGTGGCGCACACGGCAAAGAAGTACACACCGAACATGGTGCTAAACCAGACCGGGGAGAGACTCATCATCCAATCAACAGAGGCAAAGGTGATCGAGAATCCGAACAAGATCATTGCCGGTCCAGACCACTTTCGATTGGCGGCGCTGATGGACGGATCGCCGGTACGGTCTTGGCGCAAACTTGAAGACCACAGGTAATGGGAAATGCCTCCCCAGATCACAAAGTACATCGCCGCGCGAATGAAGAAGAATTTCTGATTCAAGAACCCAGCCTTGTTGCCAACCAGTTCCGCATCGGCGGGAGAGACTTTCGCCATCTCCGCAAGGTCAGCCCACGGGAACAGTTCAAAGAGTCGACCCGTCCAACCCATCCATACGATCGGCAGGAACAGAATCCACATCCAGCGCAGGTTCTGCATGAGTGCTTCCGCGGGGCGGCGCACCACCACACTCCAGCCAGCGCGAGTGAGGTGCTGAACGATGACAAAGAACAGCGCGCCCAGGCAGATCGCCAAGACAAACATCATGGCTACTACATAGGCACGTGCAAACTGCTGGGTGTCGCCAGAGCGGTAGCCGGTCCATGCGCCGATGCCGATCAGCAATGCCGCGGCAAGACCAAGGTTGCGCGCATGCGCACCTAAGCCAGATCCGGTCAAATTGCCGGCGGAGAGATCGGGAGTATTCGAGTGGTCGTGAGCCATATCTTTGGTTCTTTCCAGTGATTCCGTACTCAGTTGGATGCGCCAGCGACTTTCGCGCCAGCCGATCCCGCGTCTTGGCTGAACTGAAGCGCCTTCACATATGCAACGATCGCCCATCGATCAGGCACACTGATCTGCGAGCCGTAGCCGGCCATGTTGCGAATGCCGTGGGTGACAGTGTTGAAGAGCTGACCCATGGGCTGATTGCGTGTGGTGTCGTCGTGCAAGCTCTTGGCGGCAACCCACTGCGTACCGTTTACTGGCCCGTTGGCATTGGCAACCAGTTCCATGGCACGCTGATTCACAGCGCCATCGCCGAAGCCGGCATAACCGTGGCACGCAGAGCAGTAGATATTGAAGCGCTGCTGACCGCGGTTGAGGGTCGTCTCATCAAGCGAAATCGACGTTGGCAACGTGGTGGCCCATTGACCATTCACAACACCTTCGTAGAGGTGCGTATCCACGTACGACTCGCCGCGAGCAACCGCACCCTGCACCAGTGGGCGCATGGCGCGCTGGTCAGCAAAGAGCGGATTTGGCGCCTGGGTCTTGTACTTCGGTTGCAGGTCCATGTCCCAGAAAATATGGATGGGAGCATTCGGGCTCGGCGTAGCACGCATACGTGCGAACACCAGCGGCGGAATCAGCGCGAAGCAGCCACCAATCATGAGGACATAGATGATGATGCGGGGAATCTTTGGCATGTCAGTCCTCCACCACGGCTTCGACAGCGGCTGCGCCGCATGCCTTGAGATCGGCCTCGGTCTTACTGCGGTAGAAGCGCGGGTCGCGCGCCTCGATCGAGATGAAGAACCGGTCATCCGATGCGCGACGGAAACGGTCGCACGTGAACAGTGGGTTGTGCAGCCTTGGCAGACCGTTCATCAAGAACATCAGTCCCACGCAACTCAGGGCGGAGAACAGAATGGTGAGTTCAAACATCACCGGCACGAATGCCGGAATGCTGAGCGCCGGCTTGCCACTGATCAGGAACGGGTAGCCCGTCACCCACACCAAGGCCCAGATGGTGAAATTGAACGAGTTGGTGAAGAGCTGAAGCGCCAAACCAGTGGTGCAGCCAGCTGCTCCGGCAACAAACACCAAGACTGGCAAGATGGTGCGCTGAATGCCCATCGCCTTGTCCAATCCGTGCACCGGGAACGGTGTGTGGCAATCCCAGTAGCGATAGCCCTTGTCGCGGATCTTCTCTGCAGCGGCAACAATCTGCGCAGGATTCTCAAACTCCGCCACCAAGCCGTACAAACGCGCTGATGTGGCGGTGCTGGATGGTGCGCTTGTCTGTGTAGTCAATGTGGTCACGAGTTGTCTCCTTGAGCGGAGTGCGCGGCGGCAGGGTTCGAGCCCGCTCCGTGTGATTGATGCCAGCCTTCCCAATGTGGGTCGGCCTGCGGCATGACGCCCTTCACTTCAGCGATAGCGATCATCGGCAAGAATCGGCAGAACAGAAGGAACAGCACACCAAAGAGGCCGAACGCCCCAAGCATGGTGCCGATGTCAACCCAGGTAGGAACGAATCGATCCCAACTGGAAGGCAAGAAGTCATTGGCGAGACTGGTGACGATGATCACGAAACGCTCAAACCACATGCCCACGTTCACAAACAGGCTGAGGATGAACATCAGCGGAATGCTGGTGCGTACCTTCTTGAACCAGAAGAGCTGCGGAGTGATGACGTTGCAACTCACCATGATCCAATACGCCCAGGCGTACTGACCGAAGGCGCGGTTCATGAATGCAAACTTTTCGTACAGCGCGCCGGAGTACCAGGCGATGAAGAATTCCATCCCGTACGCATAGCCAACCATGCATCCGGTCACCAAGATGACCTTGTTCATGTTGTCCAAGTGGCGCAGCGTGATCAAGTTCTTCAGTCCGAACAACTCGCGCGCCGGCACCGCCAAGGTCACCACCATGGCAAAGCCACTGAAGATGGCGCCGGCAACAAAGTACGGCGGGAAGATGGTGGTGTGCCAGCCCGGAAGCTGACTGGTGGCAAAGTCAAAGGACACCACGCTGTGCACCGAAAGCACTAGCGGAGTGGAGAGTGCTGCAAGCAGCAAGTACGCACGCTCGTAGCGGTGCCAATGGCGATTGGAGCCGCGCCATCCGAGCGAGAACAGCCCGTACGCCATCTGCTGAACCTTGCCCTTGGCGCGATCGCGCATGGTGGCCAAGTCCGGCACCAGGCCGACATACCAGAAGAGCAGGGAAACCGTGAAATAGGTGCTCACTGCAAACACGTCCCACAGGAGCGGGCTGCGGAACTGCGGCCACATAGCCATTTGATTTGGGATCGGAAACAGCCAGTACGCCAACCACACGCGACCAACGTGAATACCGGGAAACAGTCCGGCGCAGATCACCGCGAAGATGGTCATCGCCTCTGCAAATCGGTTGATGCCGGTGCGCCACTTCTGTCGGAACAAGAACAGGATGGCGCTGATCAGCGTTCCTGCGTGACCGATACCGACCCAGAACACGAAGTTGGTGATGTCAAAGGCCCACATCACCGGGTTGTTGAGACCCCAGACGCCGACGCCCGTGAAGATCAGATAGTGGACCACGAATCCAAGGTTCATCACCAGCAGCATGCTGATGCCAAACATGATGTACCACGCCATTGGAGGCTTGCGCGTCTCATTGGGGCGGCAGATCGTGTTGGTGACTTGGTGGAAATCAGTGTGCCCAAGAACCAGCGCGGCGCGCTTTCCTGGGACATCCCCGGTGTTATCGATGTCGTGGGCTGGAATGGTGCTCATGCCTTGCCTCCCTGAGGAACAGTGACAGCGGGTGCGGCAGCGTGACCTGCGTGATCATGCCCGTGATCGTGCCCGTGATCATGACCACTGTGGTCGATGGACGGATTGTCGACGCGAGCCAGATACTTGAGACGTGGCTTGGTGTTGAGTTCGCCCAGCAAGTCATAACTACGCTTGGAGCGCTGCAGTTGCAGGACATCGCTTCCAGCAACATTCAGGTCACCAAACACGATCGCGCCGGTTGGGCACGCCTGCTGGCAAGCGGTCTGCACGGTGCCGTCGGCGATGGAACTCGCCGCGCTGCCCGAATCGATTCCGCCATCGCGAACCCACTTGTTCTTGGAAGAAATCTTCGCCTGCTGAATGCGCTGCGTGCAGAACGAGCACTTCTCCATGACGCCTCGCATGCGCACGGTGACCTCGGGGTTGAACTGCATCTTGGTCATATCAGCCGGACCATCCTTGAGGTAGTACTCAGGCTTGGTCATCAAGATGCCGCCCTCGCGCACCGGATCGCGGCGCTGGTAATCAAAGAAGTTGAATCGACGCACCTTGTACGGGCAGTTGTTGCTGCAGTAGCGCGTACCGATGCAGCGGTTGTAGACCATGTTGTTCAGGCCATCCATGTCATGGACGGTGGCTGCAACCGGGCACACCTGCTCGCACGGGGCATTCTCACAGTGCACGCACGTCACTGGCTGCACGCGGTACGCATCAGGCTTCGCTGCAGTGCCGCCCTTGAAGTAACGGTCAATGCGAATCCAGTGCATCTCGCGACCGCGAGCCACTTGATCCTTACCAACGATCGGAATGTTGTTCTCTGCCTGGCATGCCACCACGCAGGCACTGCAACCAGTGCACGAGGCGAGGTCAATGGTCATCGCCCAGCGATACTTGGCGCCATCAAGGTTTGACTCCTCCCACATGGAGAGGCGGTGCGCCACGTGGGACGCATGCTTCGCAAAGTCGGGGTGTTCCTTGTAGTGCTCAAGCGATGCTTCACGAATCAGGGTTGGCAGACGCTCCTGAATGGAGTCGAGCGGAACCGACTCAATCGCTGCATCAGCAGTGCCGTGATCCTGAGTGTGCGCAAATGCGTAGGCGCCCTGCGCGGTGTTTGCGCTGGCCTTGACGCCCACGGCAAGCCATGGTGCGTTCAGCGTGCGCAGTGCGGATGCTGCAAATCCAGAATCAGCTGCGATGCCGCCCGCTGCTTCACCGCGGCCGTAGCCAACAGCGAGTCCAAGGGTGTCATCCGCCATACCGGGCACGATCCACGCTGCTGCATTGCCAGCAGCCGGAGCGCCAGCGACGTTCAAGGAAACCATGTCGCCGTTCTTCACGCCCAGCTTTGCAGCCGTTGCGCCAGACATCAACAACGCATTGTCCCAAGTGATCTTGGTGATGACGTCGGGCAGCTCTTGCAACCAACCAATGTTGGCGAAACGACCGTCGAACATCTTGCCGTCAACGAAGAATGCCAGTTCGAATCCATCGCTCTCGGTGCGAGCATCAATCCACGCGGCCATTGCCTTGGCGGCAAGCGCCGGTTCCGGAGTGGCTTCGCGACTCTTGGCGGTATCGGGGCAGACACCCGTGTCTAAGTTGCTGCGGAACGCGCGTTCAAAGTCTGCACCGGACTTGCCGGATACTGCCATGTGCGTGCGTCGCACCAGGTCCATTCCGGTGCGAACCTCATCGCCCGTGATTGCAGCGCAAAGCTCGATCGCACTGCGACCACCGTCTGCTGGATCAAGGAGCGCCGCAATGAGCGGCTGCGCCAGACCGATGGTGCCGTCGGCGGCACGTGTATCGCCCCAGCTCTCCAGGAAGTGCGTCATCGGAACGTGCCAAGTGCATCCGGCCGCGCGCGATGTTTCATCCACGCGGTACGCCAAGTGCACAACGTTCTTCGCCTTGGCCATCGCGGTCGCAAAGCCAAGATCAACTGGTGCATCAAAGACCGGGTTAGCACCCATCACCACCAGCGTGTCGACGGTACCGGCATTGAGCGCGGTCACCACCTTCTTGATTCCGACGCTGCACATCTGCGCATCGGTAGCGCTGGTATCAACGGTCATTCCGTAGGCGCCAAGTTTGCCATTGATGGCGGCCGCAAGCGCATGCGTCACCGCAGGCTGACGCGGACCAGCAACCACCAAGGCCTTGCGACCAGCCTTCTTGAGGTCAGTCACCAACGCATCGACCACTTCTTGATCATGCTCGCCGAGCTTCGGCGCAAACGCGGCCATCTGCCGCGCACTTTCCACGCCGACGCGGTCAGCGACTGCTGCTGCAAACGCTGCCACTTGCGAAGGTCGCATGGCGATGCGCTGATCAGCGTTCATGCCCGTCAGTGTCAGGAGGCCTTCCACTTGATAGACGCGGCTCATGGACGCGGCAGCGGGATCCTTGGAAACCAAGGCGCCGTTTTCGCGCTTCACCAGCGAGCGACCCGCGGCCCAGGCGCGTGCATTGGCGACGCTGTGCAGATCCTCATGGAGGAAATCGCAATCAAGACTGAGAATCACATCTGCTTGATCAAACTTTGGGTGTACGCGACGCGACGAACCAAACGCCGCGGCAGTGCCAGCGAGCGATGCATCATCATTCACTGCGCACCATGATGCCCACGTGGCTTTGGGGAACGCCTTCAAGAGGCGGGCCTGCATGTCCAGCTGCGTTGGGGACGAAGTGGGCTCTGCAAGCACCACGAGTCCAGCGCCGCCATCCTTCTTCCATTCCGCGCGACGCACATCAATCCAAGCGTCAAGCGCACCAGCCGTGGAGTCCTTGCCGCCTTGCAATGCAATGCGACTGCGATCCGTGTCGTACAGCTCAAGCACGCGTGCTTGGGTCATGGAGTTGGAGGGACCAACTTGCGGAGCACCGCGCTTGGCGAATTCTGCAGGATCAATGGCCGCAGCACCACCAGCGAGCGGCGACGATGGATGCATCGGATTGCCGTCGAGCTTGATGGGACGTCCGTCATAGCTGGTTGCCAACACACCGAATCCAACGCCACCAAGTTCAAAACTGGTGGCAAAGGTGACCGGAACTCCAGGAGTGCGATTCGCTGGGCGCGAGGCATACTCCGCGAACTTCGTCTCGGGCAAACGGCGGCAGCCAGTCGCTGCAAGACCTGCGAGTGCAAACGATGCTCCCATCACCTTGATGAAGGTGCGGCGATCGTCATCCGATGCCTCACTTGCACCGGGCTGGAATTCATTGTGCATGTAGGCACGGAACTCTGGCGAATCGGAGAGCTGCTCGATGGAGCGCCAGTAGACGGAGCGGCGCGCAGGACCGCCTGTCTGCGGAGCTTCAGCTGCGGCGTTGGTGGGTTCTGCGGGACCGTGGTTGCAACCGTCATGCATGTGTTCTGTTCCCTGTGTCGGGGTCGTCCGTCGCCGATCGCTTTAGCGGTGGCAAGTCGAGCAATAATCGTTGGGGTGAATGTCGTTCTTCTTGATCAACTCAAGTCGCTCGTCCTTGGTCCACGTGTCTGTTGGCTTCCAAAGAGCAAAGACTTCTTCGGGCGGACGCACGTGATCGACCGGGTTACGGTGGCAATCCAAGCACCATCCCATGGCGAGCGGCTGCGCGCGATGCACTACTTCCATCTGGTCAACGCGGCCGTGACACTCCACGCAACTCACTCCACGCGTGACATGCGCGGCGTGATTGAAATAGGCGTAATCACCCAGCTTGTGGACCTTGATCCATTCGATGGGCATACCCGTCTCGTAACTCTCACGCACCTTGACAAGGCGCGGACTGTCCTTATGAATCTGCGTGTGGCAATTCATGCAGGTCTGGGTCGGCGGCACGGCGGCGTGCGATGCCGTCTCGACGGTGTTGTGGCAATACCGGCAATCGAGACCAAGCTTGCCAACGTGCAGCGCGTGGCTATACGGCACTGGTTGCTCGGGTTGATATTGGCCGTCGAGTGTCTTTGGACTAAATCCATAAGCAACCAACAGCGAAACGTAGAGAGGAGCGATCGCGCCCACAATCAATACGAATGGAAGCAGCGCGTTCGACCAGCGGGGAAACAGGAATCGGCTCATCTATTCAGATCCGTGGCGGGTGTCCTGGCAGGCGTCACACGGGGCAACGCCAAAGGACATTGTGCATTTTTTCACAATGTCTAATCCTCTATGGTATGGGCGCAACCTTCACGTGGTCAAGAAAGGTATCGACGCGCGGTGCTACCCTTGGAACGAATGTAAGGACTGGCCTCCAATGCGGATAAATGCTCCCTGAATGGCCGATCTAAGTGCACTAAATCGATGTTATTATTGGACACTTTGGCGCGCTCGCGCTGCCTCCTCCTCCCCTCCCCGTGATCGATACCCACTGCCATCTTCTGTACGACGGAATTCATGAGCGCCTCGAGCGGGTGCTCGCGGAGGCGCGCACGGCTGGCGTCAGTGGTTTCGTCACCATCGCCACTACCACCAGCGATGCCGTCCGCGGCGCAGCCCTTGCCGGTGCGCACCACGATGTCTGGTGCACTTCGGGAATTCATCCGCTCCATGCTGCCGATCCAATTTCGTGGGAGGACATGCATCGCGCAGCGCAACATCCCAAGTGCGTGGCGTGGGGCGAGCTTGGTCTGGACAATCATTACGCGGATCCACCCGCCGCGCTGCAAACCAGTGTTCTTGAGGAACAACTCACTCGTATTGCTGCATGGCGTAACGAAGGACTCATCAAGCCGATCGTGATTCACTGCCGCCGTGCAGTGCCGCAGTTACTGCCGATCCTGCGCGCGAGCGGCTTACCTGCGGACCGCTTCGTGTTTCATTGCTTCACGGAGACTGCTGATGATGCCCGTGCGGTTCTTGACTTTGGAGCGTGGATCAGTTTCACCGGCGTGGTTACCTTTCGCAGCGCTCCGGAAGTAGCGGCCGCTGCCAAGCTGGTCCCCGATGACCGGATCATGTGCGAAACCGATGCGCCGTTTCTTTCACCCGAACCGGTGCGTGGCGCGCGGCCGTGCGTTCCCGCCTATGTGATGCACACTGGGTTATTCCTGGCGGCGCTGCGCGGAACTTCGTTTGATGCCTTTGAACGCACCGTAGACGCCAATGCACGGCGTTTTTTCAGCCTTCCTGAGAGCGTTGGCCGTGCCGCTATCACTGACAGCGCATCACGACTAGCCTGATCAGCCGCCTCATGCCACTTGATCAAGACCAAGAATCCAATGACGGCCTGCTGAGCAGCTTCATGTCGCTCGGTGGTCATCTTGATGAATTGCGCAGTCGCCTCATCAAGGCCGCCATCGTGCCATTGGTATTGGGATGCGGACTCTTTGCTGCCGGCACCTATGTTCGCGGATTCTTGGTGCAGCCCCTGATGGATGCATTGGCCGAACAGGGACAGCCAACCAACCTGCAAGTACTGAGCCCCACCGAGACGCTGATGGTGGATCTTCAGATTGCCATTTGGGCATCGATCATGCTTTCGACGCCGTGGATTCTGTACCAACTGTGGAAGTTTGTTTCACCCGGTCTGTACGCGCACGAACGCCGCTACGCGCAATTCTTGATTCCGCTCTCCGCCATCTTGGTAGCGGTTGGTCTCACTAGTTTGTATCTGGCAATGCCGTACATGCTGTCGCTCCTCATCAGTTTCGGTGTGGAGGAGCCGCGCACGATCGCGCCGCCACCATCGGCACTGGTGGAAGGGACGCCGCGCATTCCGGTGCTTGAGACTGATCCAACCAGTGCCAACGCGGGCGAGGTGTGGATGCTGAAGAAAGATTCGCAGCTGTACATTGCTCTTGATACCGCTCGTGCCGACGGGCGACTGGAAGTGCGCACCATTCCAACACGCACCACCGGCAATCTCACGCAGCAGTACCGACTGGAAGAATTCATCAATTTCCTGTTGTTCTTTGCGGCAGCCATCGCTTTGGCGTTCCAAATGCCCGTGGTAGTTCTGCTGCTTGGATGGGTAGGGGTTCTGAACACCAAGAAGCTTCGCAAGTACCGCCGCCATGCGCTGTTTGTGTGCGCCATCTTGGCTGCGGTGATTTCACCAACCGTGGACATGTTCACCATGGTTGGGCTGATGGTTCCACTGTATTTGCTCTATGAACTCGGCATCATCTTGCTGGTGGTTGCTCCAACGCAAGCGGTCGCCGAAGGTGGCATCATGCGCAACGCCTTGGGCACCATGATTGGTCGCCCCAAGTACAAGGCCAAGAAGACCGACGGCGATGAAGGCGATGAGGAAGGCGGATGAGTCGGTACCGGCGCGGCGGCAGTGCGCTGCTACGCATGGCTGGCCCACGCGCGCTTCGTTCCGGTGCTCGCGCCAATGACGTTGGCATGATGTTGCGTGCCATGACCTTGGCGCGCAACGCTTCGCAACGCGGTGAGGTGCCGGTGGGCGCGGTGGTCTATCACGGACGCACCGTGGTGACTGAGCACGCCAATGATCGCGAAGTCACTGGCGATCCAACGGGTCATGCTGAACTGGTTGCCATGCGCGAGGCTGGGCGCGCGCGTGGAGCGTGGCGACTTTCCGACTGTTCACTGGCGGTGACGCTGGAACCGTGCGCCATGTGCGCGGGAGCGATTGTGAACGCACGCATTGGGCGCGTGTTCTTTGGAGCCCATGACCCCAAGGCTGGCGCGTGCGGGAGTTTGTGGAGCATTCCGGCCGACGGTCGCCTCAACCACCGACCGCCAATTGTTGCTGGAATCCTTGCCAAGACCTGCGGGCGGCAATTGACTTCGTTCTTCGCGCGCCGCCGTCAGGAACGCAACGCGTCGCGCGATGCATCAACAAAGCCGTCACCAAGAATCTCGCGCAACACCACGGTTGCGTAAGCACCGGGCGGCAAATCAAACGCCACGCGCACGTAGGGTCCGTGATCATCGAAGCCTGATTCAATTTCAGGGTTTGCCACTTTGATGCGCAACGGCCGACGGTCACCTGCCGGGCGCCGACCGGCTTCTTCAAAGCGCGCTGGATCGCCAGCAAACGCCACGATCGCGGCGCGCTCTCGTTCCGCGACCGCGCCCGCACTCTGCAGCGAATCAGGACCAGGAAGCGGACCAGTAGCAGAAATTTCAAATCGAGCGGCGCGCGCGGCGAGGGACTCTTCACCAATCACCGTGCAGTCTTCTTCGCTGACGATGAACTTGGCGCCATTGCCATGCTTGCACGCCACATCGCCCTGCTCCACTGTGCCGAATGTTCCCGCAAGGATCCGCTCATCAAGCACGCGATTGAACACTGCTGACTGCCACGCGTCCGTCCAGATTTCTTGGATCGGTCGCGGCACCGCTCGAACCGCTGTCCGCGCGTCGGTACCACGCATGAGGGAGCGGGTGGCGGTGCGCTCAGCGTCAAGGCCGCGCGGCCACAGTCCAGCCGCTTCGGCGAATCGACCTGCATCGACTGCCTCGCGCGCGGCTCGTTCTGATTCTGGAAACGGGCTGCCCTTGGTGGAAATGAGTTCACCCAACACCTCAGCGTGTCGCGAACTCAGCAGCAATGCGCCCAGAATGTGGTTGTTGTTGCGCATGCCAAAGCGCTGCGGTCCAAAGTGATTGGGGACCCCTAATGCCTCTAACTCACGCAATGCTCGCCATACTGGCGGCGCTCGGAATGGCTCAATGCCACGGATACGAATGGAGAATCGATTTCCTGCCAAGTGCCCGCGGCGAAGTTTGTTGGAATGCCACGTGGACCACAACACTTGCACACGCTCATCAGTGATGGCGCGCATCTCCGGCTTGCGCGGCAAGTGGATACTGACGGTCTGACTCGTCACCGCTACGCGATCCTTCATGCCCGCGGTGCCGATGGCTTCGGTACCAACGTCAAAGTGCTTGCACAGCAGGTCAACCATCTCATGATGGGTCATCCCCTCTTTGACGATGCGCAAGTACAGGTGCTCGCCCTCGCCACACGGGTCGTAGAGCTGCAGTTCTTCGACAAGAAAGTCACCGGTGCGCTCCTTGATGCGCGCGCCGTCAATATCGGCAAGCTGCACCAAGCGCTGCGCCGAAAGCGGCGATGGCAGGAGGAGCGCAGGTGCGCAGAGGCGTTGATCGGTGTCAGTCACGCCAACGCTCCGTGCGCGCGCAGGCCAGCCAACACCTGTGCGGCCGTGTCCCCGGTGTGATCAATGTGCACGGCGTTCCACCCACACGCACGCGCTGCGCTGATGTTTTCCGCCAGATCATCAAAGAACACAATCTCCTGCGGCGCAAATCCAGTGGCTGCCTCAAAGGCGCGGTAGATGCGCTGGTCCGGCTTCACAAGACCCATGACGTGGCTGGCGTGGCGCACCTGAATGCGGCGAAACGCCTCGCTGGAATCCAGGTGTTCCCAATGGTGTGCGTTGGTATTCGAG
Organism: Phycisphaera mikurensis NBRC 102666; assembly: GCA_945878575.1. Classification (GTDB taxonomy): domain Bacteria; phylum Planctomycetota; class Phycisphaerae; order Phycisphaerales; family SM1A02; genus UBA966. The sequence continues at coordinate 59,214 of CAMDUB010000001.1, forward strand.
AGGCAGGCGGTGCGCATTCCCGCGTGATGGATGCGGTCAATCACGCTTGTCATCCCTGGATAATCGCCCAATATCCAAGCGGTATGTACGGCGCGAACCTCGTCAGCACTGTGATCAGTGAGCAATTGGGCAAGCCCGACAAAGTAATCCTCGGACTCAATCTCACCGCACTGATGCGCGCGCAGCAGTTCTGATTTGCGAGGCGAATCAAGGCGCGCCTCGGCCTGCGGAATATGCGTGATGCCTGCAGCGCTGCACGCTTCCTGCCAGGTTCGACAAATGCGTACCACTACGCCGCCAAGATCAAACACTGCGACGTTCGGAATACTCACGAATCGCTCTCGTCTTCGGTGTATTCGTCGTCATCATCGGCTTCGACCGATGGCGCGGGTTCAATGAGTGCCTCTGCCGATGCTTCCTCCAATACATGTTCGTCCACCAGCATCGGCACGCCATCGGCCACGCCAAGCGCAATGGCATCGGAGGGGCGCGAGTCCACCTGAATGATCTCGCCGTCTCGCTCAATCATCAGCTTGGCAAAGAATGTGCCGTGATCCAGGTCATGAATATGAATCGCTTTGATCGTTCCCCCGAGCGCACGAATGGTTTCCGCAAGCAAATCATGCGTCTGCGGTCGCGAAATCTGCTCGCCCTTGATGCGACGATCAATAGCAAACGCCTCGGTTAATCCAATCACAATCGGGAACTTGCGGGTGCCACCGGTCTCCGTGAGTTCAATCACCTGCATATCCGCCATCTCGCGGATCAGAATGCGAGAAAGATGCATGGGAACCATCATGGTGCACTGATTCTAGGCAAGCTCAGGGCGCTTCCGGAGTGTGGTTCGCCACGGCTCCCCCAACAGCGCCGTCGTATGAGAGGCATGGCTGCTGCCGCCGATAGTGGCACGATTGCTATTTACCCGCGCTCGGCGGCGCGGAACAACTGCAGCAACTGCAACGGATCCGCGGCGGCGTACACCTGTTCGCGGAACGCCGGATTGGTCATCAACCGTGAAATCCGCCCGAGTGCCTGAATGTGGTCGCTGGTGCGCTCTGGTGGCGAAACCAACAGCACCACCAACCGGACTGGCTTGCGGTCGATGGAGTCGTAGTCAATCGGAGTTGCCAGGCGGCCAACCGCTAGGCACAAGCCGTGCGCAGCGGCCGTCTTGCCGTGCGGAATGGCAAGGCCTTCGCCGATTCCGGTGGAGCGCTGTTGCTCCCGCTCCCAGACCGCCTTCTTTACGGCGTTGGCATCAGAAATACGCCCAGTCAGCGACAGCGCATCAACAAGCGCATCGATGGCTTCTCGTTTGGTATGAGCGACGAGTGGAACGACCACGCATTGCGGGTCAAGAATCTCGGTAACGGTCATCGGCGCTGGCATGCAGGACTCCGCGGTAGATCCGAACTGGCGAATCGGAAAATCATACCAATGCTCGGCGCACATATTGCACGCCGGCGCGTTGTCTCGGTTCGATATCGGTTCAGGCTGGCGAAATCAGCGCGCCAAAGCCACCGTCCGCGTACGCCGAATCTGGCTCCCCGGGCATGCCACGAGGCTCACGAACCTCGGTTCGGGCAACCCGGCGACCAATCCGACCGGCCGCCCACTGCGCCTGAGCAAGGTTTTCCGGCGGCTCGAGGCTGCAAGTGCTGTACAGCACCGAACCGTTGGGCGTGAGGAACGGGCGATGCTCTTCCACGATGTCGCGCTGGACCGCCGTGATGGAATCGAGCCGCGCCCGATTGAATCGGTACTTTGCTTCCGGCCGGCGCGACAAGACGCCGGTATTTGAACACGGCACATCGAGCACCAAGAGGTCAACTTGGCCAACAATCCGGCGCAAGCCCTCGGGCGTCGTCACCTTCACCTGTGGATGATCAACAAACGCGAGCGCAAGTGCACGCAAGCGCGCACCATCCACATCGGTGGCAACAATTTCTGCGGTCGGATGCAACGCAGCCAATTGCCGCGTCTTGGTTCCACGCCCAGCACACGCATCAAGAATCAGTTTCGGGCGCAGACTGTCGGCAAGCCGCATCGGTTGCGCACTGGCGGAGTCCTGCACACGCGCTTCCGGATAAGCGGTGAGCAGCGCGATGAGCGACGAATGATCACCGTTCCATACGAATGAACCGGGATCGCTGTGCGGAGTGAGGTTCGATGTGAACGGCGCATCCGGCAGCAGTGCTTGCTCCGGAACACCAGAGATCACCGTGGGCGCTGGGCGCAGCGAATGCACCGCGCGACTAAAAGCAAGATCCTGTCCAGCGGAATTGATCCAGTGCAGCAACAGATCCTCGCCAACGCTCGCTGCTTCGGCCACGCGCAAGACGCGATCATCAGAGAACACTGGCCGCTTCAAGCGCATGGCACGACCATCAGCAAGCGGCACCAGATCACGTCGGTCGCGCCACACACGCGGAGCGGCGTCGGCGCCTTCCACGAAATCACCACGTAAGTCAATCATCTTGCGCAGCACTGCATTGACGAAACCTGCCGCGCCGCGATGGCCCTTGCCCTTGGACCACTCCACGGTGTCATCAACCACGGCGTGATCGGCGACGTTGCCAAACAAGAACAGCTGCGCACCGGCGGCAAGCAATGCGGCCTGTACGCGCGAGTCCACGTTCTCCCAGCGTCGATCAATGCATGCGCGCGCAATGGCGGTGAGCGTCATCCACCGATGCGCCACGGTGTGTTCAATGGCGCGTGCCAACGAAACATCACGAGCATCAAGAGCGATGCCGTCGGCCGTGGGCGCAACGCCCATGTCAACAAACTCAAGATCAGGAAAGCGACCCGCCTGCCGCGCGAGACGGTCAAGGGCCGCGACGCGGGCAGGCGATGGTGCTGACATTCGTGGGGTATTCGTGACGGATGTGCTTTCGGCGGGAACGGTCACTCAGAAGCTCCAGTCATGCCATGGCCAGGTGGCGCTTGGCCTTGGAACTGGTCTTGGCATTGGACTTGGAGGTCGCCTTGGAGGTCGCCTTGGAGGTCGTCTTGGAACTCGCCTTGCCAGCCGCACCGCCCGACTTCTTCGCGGGCTTCGGCTCAACCACTGCATGCGGAGCGTTGATCACGCCCGCCTTCTCAGCGGCCTTGCGGAGCGAAGCGGCCTTGTCGGTCTTCTCCCAACTGAAGGTGCCAACGCCACACTCGCCCGGGCGGCGACCGAAGTGGCCGTGCGTAGCAGTGGCGTGATAAATCGGCTTGCGCAAATCAAGCGACTTGATGATGCCCTTCGGCGTGAGCTCAAACTGACGCTGCACTTCTTCGGCCAACCATTCATCCGAAACCGTGCCGGTGCCTTGCGTATCCACCAACACACTGGTTGGCTTGGCCACGCCAATGGCGTAACTCAGCTGCACTTCGCAAACCTCTGCGAGGCCGGAAGCGGCGATGTTCTTGGCAATGTATCGAGCCATGTACGCAGCGCTGCGATCGACCTTGGACGGATCCTTACCGCTGAATGCGCCGCCACCGTGACGACCACGACCACCGTAGGTGTCCACGATGATCTTGCGACCAGTGAGGCCGCAATCGCCGTGTGGGCCACCAATTTCAAACTGCCCGGTTGGATTGACGTGAATGATGATTTGATTGTTCCACCACTTGCCAAGCACTGGCTTGATGATGTGCTTGATGACCTCGGCCTTGAGCTTCTTCTGGCCAGCAACGCCGTTCCACATCGGGGCATGCTGCGTGGAAAGCACCACCGTATCAATGCGCGTTGGCTTGAGGCCAACGTAGGCAACCGTGACTTGGCTCTTGGCATCGGGGCGAAGGCCCTTGATGATGTTCTTCTCACGAACCAAGGCTTGACGCTTCACCAGTTCGTGGGAAATGGCGATCGGCAGCGGCATGAATTCCGGAGTCTCTTTGCAAGCAAATCCGAACATCATGCCTTGGTCGCCGGCGCCTTCGCGGTCAACACCCATGGCAATGTCCGCGCTCTGCTTGCCGAGCACCACACTGACGCCGCAACTCTTGTAATCAAAGCCCTTGTCTCCACTGTCATAGCCAGCCTTACGGACTGCTTCGCGCACGATGTCAGGAATGTTGACAACGGCGTTGGTGGTTACTTCACCAGCGATCACTGCCAATCCCGTGGTCACCAGGGTCTCACATGCCACGCGGCTCTCCGGATGCTGTGCGAGCATCGCGTCGAGGATTGCATCGCTGATCTGGTCAGCAAGCTTGTCGGGGTGGCCCATCGAGACGGATTCGCTGGTGAACAGGTAACGCTTGTCAGACATGTCGGCTCCAGTGCTGGGAGAAATGTGCGTTCGAGACGGTGATCAATCCGACCATCCGGATACTCGGATGGATCAGCCTCATGCTATCGGTCGCGCGTGTTCGCCGCAAATATGGCGCCTGACGACAAGTTCCCGGACTTTCACGAAAGACTCAGGCGATTTTCATGGCACCGGAGCGCTCACACCTTACTGTTGAGCAGGTTCGGAATTTCCCGACCGCCCGACTGCCGGGGCGCGTATTGATTCTTCAGATGACGTTACTCACGTACCCACTCTTCTCTTGCGCCGCGCTTGCCGCGGTCATGGTTGTTGCGCCAACAATGGGCGCTGCGCCGCCGGTGTTGGCAACAGCGCCAGCGCTTGCAGTCGGTGCCGCGGACGAATGGGTGTGGGCCGCGGATCGCACGGGTGGATGGTCGAGCGATCATGTCATGGTGAAACTCGTGGCCGGTGCGCGCATCACCATTGACGTCAACCATGTGGTGACGGTTACGCAACCCAACGGACTCCGCGATGCCACACTGACTAAGGTGCTCACGCAAGCAGGCGCAACGAGCGCCACGCGCGCCTCCACCGTTGGTTTCAGTGATGCAGCGCGCGCAACCGCCTTAGGGCTTGATCGCTGGCAACACATTTCCGTCCCTGCGGGCACCGCAACACCCGCGCTGATTGCTCGTCTCCAAGCTGCACGCGGCACTATTGAGATTGCGGAGTTAGACGTGATCGGTGGCATTGCCAGCGACGCACCCGCACCAACCGATCCGTACTACCCGCAGTGCTGGGGACTTGAGAACACTGGTCAAATCATCAACGGGGTTTCCGGATTGCCAGGTGCTGATGTCAGCGCGCGCGCTGCGTGGCATGTGAGTACCGGTTCAGCATCGACCGTGATTGCCATCATGGATAGCGGCATCACTGCACATGCTGACTTTGCGCCGCGCATGATTGCCGGCTGGAATGTTCCGGCTGGCAACACTGATGTCGCCGACCAATGCGCAGATCACGGCACGCACGTCGCTGGAATCGCCGCCGCTTCCGGCAACAATGGAGTAGCGATTGCTGGCCTTGATTGGCAGGCACGCATCATGCCCGTGGTCGTTCTGAGTGGCTGCACCGGCTTCTCAAGTTGGCTTGCCGATGGCCTGGTGTGGGCCACTGATAACGGCGCCAACATCATCAACATGAGCCTGCAATATTCCGTGGGCACGCAGTACCTGCGCGATGCGGTGACGTACTCCATTGGTGGCGGCGCGCTGTTAGTGGCGTCCTCCGGAAACACCGGCTTGGGTGGCGTGGCGTGGCCAGCGCGCTGGGCGGAAGTGCTGGCGGTTGGATCGCTTGATGCGCTCGACTCTCCAGCGGGATCAACCGCAATCGGTCCGGAAGTTGACATGGCCGCGCCGGGCGTGTCGATTCTCTCCTGCGTTGGCACCGAAAGCGTTGAGTTCAAGTCCGGCACCAGTATGGCCGCGCCGTTTGCAACCGGCACACTGTCACTGATGCGCGCAGTTGCGCCGAACGCTTCACCAACACAACTCATTGAACTGCTCGTGCAGTCATGCACTGACGTTTCAAATGCAGGCTTCGATGACCGCACCGGCTGGGGGAGAATTGATAGCGGTGTAGCGGTCCGGCTTGCGCGCAGCGCCGCGGGCATCGGTGACCTGAATAGGGATGGCGTGACCAACGGCGCAGATATCGGCAAACTGCTGGGCGACTGGGGCACGAGCGGCTATGACTGCGGTTCTGACCTGGATGATGACGGCTCCGTTGGCGGTGGCGACTTGGGAGTCCTGCTTGGCCATTGGGGATCGGCGAGTTAAATCACCTGTCACCCACGTGGTCAACCGCCTGACTCAGCCGCCCCGCGCTGCGCTTGAGCCTCTTCAAACATCGATCGAACGACCTCCGAGTTGGGCTCCAACTCCAGCGCGCGTGCGAACTCCGCCATCGCCTCGTCAAAGTGCTGCTGGCGCATCAGGCCGCGGGCAAGTGCGGCATGGGCAAATCCATTGTTGGGAACCATGCTGATGGTTTGCCGAATCAATTCAACGCCCTCATCAATTTCCAACGGCATCGTTCCGCGCTCGACCAGCGCCAGCGATAGTCGCCGCATCGCAAGCAAATCGTTGGGACGCGCCGCGAGCCCTTGCCGAGCGCTCTGAATCACTCGCGCGTATTGACCCTCTTGATCCAGCCAAGTGATTTGTTCTTCACGCAAACGCTGCCACTCCGGATGTACGTCCAGGGCTTCGTCGTACCAAGCAATCGCATCTGATGAACGTGATACGAACGAACGAATGATCCGGCCGATGACGGCGGCGGTCGCTTCATCAGCTCCATCGCGTTTCCATGAGCCGCGCACCAAACGCTCGGCCGTTGGCATGTCCCGAATCGCTGCACTCAGATAGGCGCGGCGCAAATCAACTTGCCGCCATCCAGCAGGAATGATCGACCAGCCTTCCGGCGCGGCGGCGACCAGCGCATAGAGCTGCAGCGCACGTTCGGCATTTTCCTGCATGGAGGCGTCCGGCGCTTGTGCATCGGTAGAGAAGATGTATTCCGCTGGAAGAGTGACGCGCGCATCGGCGCGGTCTGCGAGCCAAGTGATTCCATTGAGTGCGCCAACGTATGAAACACTTGCCAGGAGCAGCGCTGTGATACTCAGCCACGCAACACCTGATGCCCCGAGCTTTCCTTTCAGGCGCAGACGCATGCCGTGAAATGAAACTGACGGGTCGCGCAGGATGCGCCATGCTTTCCATGACACAAACACCGTGCACGCTGCGATTCCCGATGCAAAGAGAAGTGGCACGCCGATGTAAATGCCGCGCACCGCAAAGAGCGTCATTACCCCCAGCAGTGCACACGCAATCTCCTCTGTCCAAGAAAGGTCCCACCGTCGTTCCGCTGCAGCCGAGGAGCGCGAGGCAGTGCGATCAATCAGCACGGCGGGCTTTCCAAGCCCAAAGCTCAGTGCTTCGTTCGGGCAGCTGCTGACGCAGTCCATGCACTTCATGCATCCGGCATCGACCACCATGCCAAAGTCTTTGATTTCCTCATGCACTCGAACATTGCTGGTGCACACCGCGGTGCACACGCCGCATGAGTGGCAGCGATCATGATCAACAACAATGCGCATGGGCGCGAGTTCATCAACGGGGGCAAAGAAGCCGCCGTACGGGCAGCCATAGGTGCAGTACCCCTTGGAACCAAGGAGCCATACCACCAAGATGCCCGAGACAAAGACAAAGGGAATGCCCATGGCAAGGCCCGGGAAAGTTGCCCAGAAATCCTGCGTCATCACCTGCGTGGTGAAACCAGGCCAACGCAAGTCGGGCTGAATCCACGGTGCAACAGCGAATCGATAGAACAGCGGCCACACAAACATATAGAGCGCCAGGCTGAGCGGCAACCACACCAACAGGCGTGATCGAAATGGCTTGGGGCGAATTCCAGCGCGTGCCAGCGCCCATGCTGTTGCGTCCTGAATGGCCACCCAGTGGCAGCCCCAACCGCAGAACCATCGTCCCAGTAGCGCGGTGGACAGCAGCGCAACAGCAAAGAAGATCGCTCCCACCGTGATGATGCCATCTTTCACGGTCTGCATCGATTCGCTCGGCTCAATGGGCGCCAGCGTGGTGCCAAGCGCGAGCCACTGCACCAGATGCCCAATCATGAAGAGCCACACGCCGGCGAGCACTGCGGCGCGCACCCAACCCCGGCGTGATCCGAACGACGTGCGGTGCGGCGCACTGGCCGAAGGAAGTACCGGAAGCGCGATCGAAACGGGGCGATCGGTGGTTCGTGGGGTGCAGGAGTCCATCGAGCGGGGAATCGTACGCCGTACTGGATGCGAGGACTGCCGAGTACGGGCCATATACTCCGCTGCCCCCTGTAATGGAAAGTGAGCTCTACAAGCTCCTTGGCGTTTCAAAGACCGCAAGCGCGGATGACCTGAAGAAGGCGCATCGCGGGCTGGTGCGCAAGTTTCATCCAGACGTCAACAAGGAACCGGGCGCTGACGCGCGCTTCAAGGAAATCCAAGAGGCGTATGACATTCTTACGGATCCAGAAAAGCGCAAGATGTATGACCAGTTTGGTATTGCTGGTGTGAAGAGTGGTCCCACCGGCGCTGGCGGCGGCGCGCGCGGTGGTGCAGGTGGTGATCCGTTTGCTGGCGCTGGGCCATTTGGCGGCGGCGGTGGCGGCGGCGGTCAGTCATGGCAGAACGTTGATCCATCCACTTTCGAAGATGTATTTGGGTCGATGTTTGGGCGCGGCGGACCACGCAGTGCGCGCGGACGTGGCTTCGGTGGATTCGAAGGCGACGACGAAGACGAGGCGCCGCAACCAGGTAGAAACGCGCCCGCTTCGGAGACCATCGACTTCACCACGGCGGTGCTGGGCGGAACACGATCGTTCCGGCTTGAAGGCGAGTCGATCGAAGTGCGCATTCCCGCGGGCATTGCCAGCGGAGCGAAACTGGCTGTCCGTGGCAAGGGCGGAGTGAGCGCGGCGGGCGGACCACGTGGCGACTTGATCATCACCATTCATGTTTCGCCGCACCCGTGGTTCCGCCGTGAAGGCGACGACATCTTGATGGATGTACCGGTGACGATTGCCGAAGCGGCGCTGGGCACCACCGTGCGTGTCCCGCTGATTACTGGCAGTGTGCAACTCAAAGTTCCTGCGGGCGTGAAGAGCGGCCAGCACCTCCGGGTGAAGGGCAAAGGTATTCAGCCCGCCAAGGGGAACCCTGGCGATTTCCATGCGGTGATTCAGATTGAAGCACCCAAGGAACTGGATCCGGCGGCGCGTGAACTGCTTGAGAAGCTTGCGGCATCGCTGCCCAACCCGCGTACGGGCGCGCAGTGGAATCAGTGAAACATTCAATCGGGGCACCACTTCAGCGGCGATAGCGGCGGCGCGTTTCTTCAATCAGCGCGAGCACCTGTGCTGCGTTGGAAACCATCACCCACGCGGCGTCATAGTGCCCCTCATGTCGCGAACTAAAGGTAATGGTGCCAGACTGGAGCGCGCGATCGATGCGCGTTTGCAGCAGTTCCACGCGTTGCAGGGCGTTCAAATTGGCGGAGTAAACCGTGGGCGCCAAGACGCCGCGTCGGCGCAACACGCGACGGTCGGTCAGTACATAGACGCGACTGGCCCAATCCGCACCCGCAGCGCCGATACGAGCGCAGATGAGTACTGCCCCGGCCTGAAGAACCAGCCATTCCCATGAGTGCTGCGCCCATCCGGCGGATGCTGCAGCAAGCAACGTGATGACAATCAAGACTGATACGCCGCGGGCGGAGCGCAGCGCGATCCACGCCAGACTTGGGCGCCACACGCCAACGATGATCTCGCTTGGCTCCAGCATCGACGCCGCAAAGAGCGGGATACCAGCCTCGTCGAGCGCAGTGGCCGCAAACGACGTGCGCTCCGATTTCACGGCGCGCTCGCTGCTGGATGAAGGATGCGCACCTCGGGGAGGTTGCGGAAGCAGCCATCAAAGTCGAGGCCGTAACCAACTACGAATTCATCGGGAACATCAAAGCCAACGAATTCGCACTTGGTAGCCATGGCGCTCGGAATGGTTTTGCGGAGAAGCACTGCGGTGGCGAATCGTGCCGGATGCTGAGCTTCAAACTGTTCGCGCAGGAAGTTCAACGTGCGACCAGAGTCCAGCACATCATCAATCACCAAGACGCGGCGGCCCTGCAGCTTGGCGGGCAGTTCACCAAGCGGTCGAACGCCCTGACTGGTGGTGGCATCCCCTGGATAACTGGAAACAGTGGCAAGCGTGATGCGCATTCGCACCGGCATGTGCCGCACCAAATCGGCAGCAAAGATGAACGCGCCGGTCATCACTGGAATGATCACCACGTCGTCGTCTCCTTCGCCCATCCACGCGACGATCTCGCGCGCAAGCGCAGGAATGCGCGCGGCAATTGCTTCGGCAGAGACAACCGTTGTTCCAAGCGTGGCGCGCGCGGCGGGAGATTCACCAGTCATCAAGAGCCCTCTCTCAGTTTGGAAACAATCCGTTCATTGACGGTCTTGGCATCAACAGCACCACCGGCGAGTTTCATCACTGCGCCAACAATTCGACCAATCGCATTCATCTTTCCAGCGCGTACGTCCTCAGCAGCCTGCGCGTTGGCGGCGACTGCTTGTGCAATCCATCCATCAAGTGCGGCGTCGTCGCGCACTACCAAGAGACCAGCGCGCGCTGCTGCATCGGCGGCAGTATCCGAGCTCCCAGCAAGGGCATTCACCAGCGCATCAACATTCTGTGCACCCAGTGAACCAGACTCGCGCAGCGTCACGATGCCAGCCACCTGCTGCGGCGAAAGCCCCGCGCGATGCAAGCCAACGCCCTGCTCATTGGCGCGCTTTCCCAGCTGATTCAAGAGGAATTTCCCGGCCGCATACCCCGCCTTGGCGGTGCCACCGAGTTCAGCGACGCACGCTTCAAAGAAGTGGCACGGGTCGCGATCTTCCACCAGTGATGCGGCGTCTTTCTCTTCAAGGCCGTACACGCCCACGTACCGGGCGCGACGTGCGAGTGGCAGCTCCGGCACTTCCGCCTGCACGCGTGCAAGCCACGCATCGTCCACGATAACGGGCACCAAGTCTGGGTCTGGGAAATACCGATAGTCGTGCGCGTCTTCTTTTTCACGCTGCAGCACGGTGACGCATTTGACATCGTCCCAACCACGCGTGCTCTTGGCACCGGGGCCCATGACCTTGCCGTCTTCACGCCAACGCGTCACTTGCGCCTCGGTCTCAAATTCAATGGCGCCGCGCAAGGCCTTGAAAGAGTTGAGATTCTTCACCTCAACAATCGGCGTCTTCACTTCTGTGCCATCGGCCAGCTCAATGATGACGTTGATGTTTGGTTCAAAGCGCATGTGGCCCTTCTGCATGATTCCCTCAGTCACACCAAGGAATCGGCATACCCCGCGCAGTTCTTGCGCAAATGTCACTACATCCGCTGCACAATCAAAGTCGGGTGCAGTGACTACTTCCAAGAGCGGCGTGCCTGCGCGATTGAGATCGACCAGCGAACCTTCATAGTGGAACCCGCCCGGCAATTCATGGCCGAGCTTGCCGGTGTCCTCTTCAAGGTGCGCACGAATGATCCCAATGCGGCGCGTTCCACCGGCTGGCACTGGCAAATCAAACGCGCCGTCATGACAGAGCGGCAGGTCATATTGACTGATCTGATACCCCTTCGGGAGATCGGGGTAGTAGTAGTTCTTGCGATCCCACTTAGAGCGGCGCGCAATGCTGCAACCGAGCGCCAGACCGACCATCATGCTCATCTCAACGGCACGAAGATTCATTACCGGCAGCGTGCCCGGTAGCGCGGCCACGGTTGGAGTCACCAGCGAGTTGGGTTCGCGGTCATAGAACTCTGGATTTCCAGGACTACCGGCACGCGCAAACATCTTGCTGCGCGTGGCGAGTTCAATGTGGATTTCAAGACCAACTTTGAGGCGAACGCTCTTGATGGCCACGGGTGCTGCAGCGGGCATCGGCGGATCATACGGATGCGCCGCAGGAGTGATTCACCCGCATCCAATGGTGGCGGGCGCGGCGAAGACGCAATCGCGACCATTGCGCTTTGCGTCGTAAAGCGCTCCGTCGGCGCGGGTCAGCAGCAGGCTGATGACCGTGTTTGGTTTCGCAGTAGCGACGCCCACAGAAGCGGTGATATCCACATAAGTGGAGTTACCCACCGTGACCGGGGTGGCAGCGATGCACGCGCGCAGGCGATCGCCGACCGCCTGCGCCGATTGTTCGTCACAGTCCGGAAGGACCACTGCAAATTCTTCGCCACCGTACCGAGTCACCGAATCGACCGGTCGAGCAGCGGCGCGAAGCCTTCGTGCCACCTCCGCCAGCGCCAGATCCCCAGCATCGTGGCCGTAAATGTCATTGATTTTCTTGAAGTGATCAATGTCCAGCATGGCTACTGAAATCGGTTGTTCGCTTGCAGACGCTTGTGCGAATTCGCGCTCAAGGATGCTGTCAAGACCACTTCGATTCCACACACTAGTGAGGTCATCCATCATGGCTCGCCGCTGCGCTTCACCCAGTTCCGTGATCATGGACTTCTGAGATGCCGTCAACTGACGCCGATGAAATTCATCTTCAGTGATTGCCGCAAGATCACGCAGGAAACCAATGTCGATCGCCGAATGGTGGCGCGGTTCGGTGTCCATGACGCTCAAGGAGCCGACTTTTGCACCGTTCGGCGAGCGAATCGCGATACCGGCATAGAAGCGCGCGTACGGCGCATTGATAACCATCGCACCGCGAGCGAAAATCGGATCAGCCAATGCGTCGGGGATGAGCAGCGCTCCGTCATGATCCATGACCCAGTTTGAAAACGTATCGGTACGCGGCAGTTCGCTGATCACCGTGCCCACGCGCGACTTGAACCACACTCGCTGATCACCCACCACCGAGAGGGTGGCAATGGGCGTCGCAAAGATGCGTGCAGCGAGGCGGGTAACTCGGTCGAAGCACTCCTCGGCTGGCGTGTAAGTGACTGCCAACCGTTCGATGGCCGCTAGGCGCTGTTGCTCGGTGATGGTGTCTGATCGACGGGCGTTTTGAGGCATGGGTGAGGTTCGAAATGTCGACCCGAAGAACGTCACGGTGACATTTAGGGGGGAGTCCGCAAGGGGAATACTCCGTAAATTCTTAAATTTATGAGCAAATGGTGCTGAGCGGTGGAATTTGCGCCCCGGGCGCCAAAGCCCAGGCGGCCGCGCATGCGGACGCCGCGGACCGGGCACCGCCCGGGACGCACCGTGGCCATGAAGCGAGACAGCGCGCCGCCTGAAAGGCGTCGCGCTGTTCGAGCGTAAAGGCCGCGGTGGGATTTGAACCCACGAATAACGGATTTGCAATCCGTCCCCTTAGGCCACTTGGGTACGCGGCCGGCCGAAGTCGTATAGTGGCACAGCACTCGCTCCGCGTCAACGCAAACAGCGATCCGCGCCACCAAGATTGCAACGAATCACCCACTTCTGCCCCTTCGGATGATCCGAAAGACCCCAAACCTCGCCTCCGCCCTGCTTATCGCCCTCGCGGCGACCCCCTGCGCCGCCCAAGTCGGTGGCGGGCAGTCGAACCCGTTCGGTCGCAACAGCATGATGCCGACCACGGCAGCGCCCCAAAGCACCGCCAGCCCCGAGCTCCTGAAGCGCTCCAAGCCCGAAACCCCGCGCGTGCAGTCGGACGCGCCCGTCCTGAGCGAAGGAACCTTCCTCGCCAGCGTCAAAGGCTTCTTCGCGCCGTCGCTGCGTGAGCCTGGCCTGCTGACCTTCCGCCTCAATGACCGCATGGTGACCAGCGCACCGCGATCGCTCTTTGTGATGCCGTGCGATCACGCCGATGATGTGAAAGCCATACTCGATGATCCGCGCGTGGACTCACCGACCCTCTTTGAAGTCACTGGCTCTATCTACGAATGTGATGACCGTTCCTACTTGCTGCCAGTAGCAGTCGTGGCGCTCCGTGCACCACCAGCGCCCGGCATGTTGGCACGGATCGCTCCCGCAGAACTTCGCCGTGCATCGGTACAGGCAGAAGGCCCACGTCCACCGCGGATTGAGGCCTATGCGGATCTTGCCTCTGCGGAGCTTGCTGCAACTCCAAACCGACACGCACCGGATGATCGACGTTCGCACGAGCCGAACACCGCCATCTTCACTGGCCTGGATGATGGCTTCGCGGATTCGCTGGAGCGATCGCTTGACGCCGGTATCGCCGCAAGTGGCATGGGGATTGCCGTCAAGCGCGACATCGTTCAATACGACCGTAGCCTGTTGCTGCCGCCCGCAACACGCTTTCAGGAACGCCGTGCATCCGTGCTGCGTGATCCGGTCACCGGCGTGTGGCGCGCGCGGCTTGATACCGCTCGCGCGGGCACTGGAGCACATGACGGCGCGGAAGTTTCTATGGAAGTGCTGCCAACCAAGGCACTGCACAAACTGGAGAAGTTGATTCGGCAACGCCCGATCGGCACCACCTGGCTACTGAGTGGCGAAGTGGTTGTTTCCAAGGAGCGCACTTACTTGCTCCTCACGCGCGCGATCGAAAGTCCGATCCACAAATTCATGTCGCCGTAATGGGGCCCATGCCTCGCGCATGACGCGCCTCGCGCGCCGCAGCGGCAGTCCCGTTACGCTTGGCGCCATCATGGCAACCAAGAAGTACCCCACCGCGACGATCGAGACTGAACATGGCACCATCGAGCTGGAGCTCTGGGACGATGTTGCGCCCCACCATGTGGCGAACTTCCAGAAACTTGCCAAGCAAGGTTTTTACCTGGGCACCGGGTTTCACCGCATCATTCCTGGCTTCATGATCCAGGGCGGCTGTCCGAAGGGTGATGGCACCGGCGGACCCGAGTGGAAACTCACTGCAGAGTTCAACGATCGCCCGCACGAGAAGGGCGTCGTCTCCATGGCGCGTTCGGTTCATGAAGACTCCGCGGGCAGTCAGTTCTTCATATGCCTCAACAGCGCGCCGCATCTTGATGGCAAGTACACGGCGTTCGGCAAGGTCACCAAGGGCATCGAAGCCGTTGACGCTATCGCTGCACTTGAATGCGCGAACGATCGCCCGGTTGGGGGCATTCCCAAGATGCTCAAGGTGACTGCGTAAATCTTTCGGCCGCGCGCAGCGCAGCATCGACACAGCGGCGCATCAGTCCAACGCTCACAGCCATCGCGCGTTACGGCTTCCAGTTGGACAACAAGAGTCCTAGGTCGGCGCCGTCCACAATTCCATCGCGATTCAAGTCCGCTGGACCGGTTCCGCCCCATGCAGCCAGCAGAATGCCCATATCCACGCCGTTGATCTTGCCGTCGCCGTTTAAATCGCCGGGTGTTGCTGATGCAAGCGTGTAAACCACGGTGATTGTTGGGTGGTGGGTGATGTCGGAACTTTCCCGTGCATCAAAGCGCTTTGCGGTTTCCAGCGTGGCTTCGTTGCCCACCATCACCCAACCGTAGTTGACGGCGGGTGTATCGAGCCAGGCTTGAACATCCGCTACCAAGGCGGGGACAGTGGCCCATGTGTAGAAGCCCACGGCATTCACGCTCTTGGTGGCACTGGCGGTGGGAACAAACACACCACCCGGAACCGCCCATGTTGACGTTGGCCAGAAGTTGTATGTCCACGTGGCGTCGTTCACTTCGGGACTCGTGCCGCCGCCGCCGAATGCAAAGCTGGTTCCCTCACCCCACGGAGCAAGCATGCGATGCAACTTGCAGTCGTTCGCGCCGGAATTGGTCTGACTCATGTACGCCTTGTAGCTCACCGAAAGAATGGTGGAGCCAGCAGGAATTGCTGAGAGATCAAAGCGCACCACTGCTCGACGCAACGTACCGCCGCCATTCACGCCGACTCGACCGCAGTAGATGTTGTAGGCGGCACCCAATGCGTATTGCAGACCGTCATTCGGTTGAATCAGCGTCACATCGGCAACTGATCGCAGCACTGCTGTGTCAGCGACCGCTGTTGATGCACAGGGCGCAGCACACGCCACTGCAAGTGCCGCGAGTCCAACATGATGACGAGAAGGACGCGGGGCCATGAGTTCAGAAGTCTGCATTGAATGCTGGCGGAGGCAGGCGATGACGGTACGAATCAACCCCAATTTCCAAGCAGGATTCCCACATCGCTGCCGCCAACGGTGCCGTTGTGATCCAGGTCAGCGGGGCCAGGGCCGCCCCAGCCCGCCAACATGATTCCAAGATCCGCACCGCTCACCAAGCCGTCGCCATTGAGGTCGGCTGGATTACCGCCGCCGATGGTGGCGCTCAACGTGGCAACAATCTGCGTCGCTGCGGCACCGGGGACATTTTCATCGCTGACTTGAATGGTGGCGTTGGCGGTGTAAACACCAGGGGTCAAGCCGGTGGGATTGAAGCGCACGCGAACGCTTCCTGGCGTTGCGCCGATGCCCGTGGTCGCACCACTGACGTAGGAGAACGGGCCGGCAGGAATCTGCACGGAGTCAATATCGAGGGTCGCCTGATCGGTGCTGAAACCAAAGTTTGCAACCGCGATCAACTCATCGACCGCGGGGCCAGCAACCGTGGCGATCATGGGGATGGTGACCGTGTTGGCATCAGCAGTCGTCGAGAACGAAGCATTGCTGACCCGCAACACTTGCACGCTCACTGGCAGCGCGATGCTGGGATTCTGAACAGCCTCGTTGCTACTTGTCACCGTGGCGGTGCCAGTACGCAGGCCAACCGTTGCAGTGATGACGGGGACGTTCACCGTGGTGTAGGAAGGCGTCAACACCGCGGATCCGGAAAGAGCGCCGGAAAGCACTCCGGTACCGGTGACGGTGTAGTCAAGCGCGTCCACGCCGATGACATTGTCGCCAGGAGCATCGTTGGCGACGCGCACTTGCGCGACAACAGCGGTTGCGCCTTGCATGACACGCGTGGGCACAGTGCCGAGCACCGCGGTGTTCCATGCTGGTACTTGGAAGTCTGCCAACACGGGCATGTGGTCGGCAGCGGCAAAGAGGTTGGCGGCAAGCGTATTGGAGCGCGCCGATTCGCCGGGGAAGTACGAATTTGCCCCAGTATTGATAGCGAGGTTGTAGTGATTGCCGTCATTACCCACACAACGGTAACTCCCAGGAATGAAGGCGAGACCGTTGCCGTCCATCATTTGCGTGGTGGGAAGAATGAAGTCAAAGCGATCGTCAACTCCGCCACCGATCAGGCCGTCCGCAAGAATGTCGCGCGGGCTCTGTGTGTGCTTCCGGGCATTGGTCGCGCCGGTCCAGTTGGCGGTACCCAGTGGATCAACTGCAGCACCGTTGCCCGCCGCCATGAACGCGGCGTAGCCGCTCTCGGTGTTGGTGTAGAAATTCATATCGCCGCAGTAGAGGGCGCGGACGCCAGCACCCAGCGCATCGCAATTTGAGCGCAGTAACTGCACGCCAGCGAGGCGAGAATCCACGTTGGCAGTGCCAGTGGAAGCCTTCAAGTGCGATCCGTACACGTAGAAACGCGCGGCGGTTGATGTGTAGCCGTTCAACTGAAAGAGCCAGCGATCGGAATCTCGACTTCCACCCGTTGGCAAGTCCACGTGCCCCGACGGAATTTCGGTCATCAAGTCTGTTCGATAAATGACGGCCTCGGCGCCGCTCGCTCCGTCTTGGCCAGCACCGGTGTAGGTGGCAAGCGCGTAGGTGTAACCCGCCGGCGCCGATTGATTCACCAAGGCCAAGAGAGGCACCGGATCGGTCGTGCGTACTTCGGAGAACTGGAACAGCGCCACGGGCGCCGCGTAACCGGCGACGTTATCTGTGTGACATGACGCGATCACCGCCTTCAGTGCCACCTGGTCGCCCGCGAGACCCGTGCAGTTGTAAACAACCACACGGAATTGCGCGTTGGCTTGCGACGCAACCGCCATCACGCCACCAACAACACAGGTGACGACCCAACGGGAGAAGCGTCCGAGAACGGGATCTGTTGTTTGGCGCATCTAAGTAACAATAGTCCCGAACGCACCCAATTCAATACCCCACTTGGTCGGATTCGCCGCAGTACCCTGCGCGACCCCGGATTTGTGGTCCCGGAACCACGCCAGACACCTCACCGCAACGGAGAAATGCATGCGCTTCGCCACCATTGTCACCCTGCTTGCCGCCACCCTCGCCTTCGCCCCTGCGGCTCGCGCCCAGCAGGTGGAGCCTGAAGTCTTCACACTTCCCAACGGTATGAAATTTCTGCTGGTGCCGAGACATGACCAGCCGAACACCGTGGCGGCCGGCTGGCTCGCCAAGGTGGGCTCCGTCAATGAGCGCCCCGGCATCACTGGCATCAGTCACTTCTTTGAACACATGATGTTCAAGGGCACCGACGCCATCGGCACCCGCGATTCCGCGCGCGATGCTGACTACCGCGCCCGTCAGAAAGCGATCCGCGACAAGATCAACCAACTCACTTGGAGCGCACAGTACGACAGCTACTTCAAGGGAAGCATCGCCGACGCATGGGATGCCAAGAACGACACGCCGGAACTGGCGCGTCTGCGCGCAGAGTTGAAGTCGCTGATGGACGAGCAGCAAGGCAAGGCGGGCGACGCGGAAATCAAGCAGCTTGAAGTTGAGCTTGCCAAGACCGACGCTGCCACCCCAACCGGCACGCAGCGCAAGGCCGACCTGGAGAAGCAGATTGCCAACCTCAAGGCGCAACAGACCGCGCTGTCAACGATCGTCAAGGATGAGTTCGACAAGATCTACACCGCAGCCGGTGGCACGGGCATGAATGCCTTCACCAGTTACGACCTCACCTTCTACTTCATCAATGTGCCCAGCAATAAGTTTGAGCTGTGGGCTTGGATGGAGAGCGATCGCCTCAACAACAGCGTGTTCCGCGAGTTCTACAGCGAGCGCGATGTGGTGCATGAAGAGCGCCGCCTGCGCACGGAAAGCACGCCCACTGGTGTGTTTCAAGAGCAGTTCGACAGCATGTTCTGGATGGCCAGCCCGTATTCGTGGCCGGTGATCGGCTGGACCAGCGACCTCAACAGTTACGACATGGACGAGGCGATGAAGTACTGGAACACCTACTACCGCCCCAACAATCTTGTGGGCATCATTGTGGGTGACTTTGATCCAGCCGCTGCTAAGAAGACCATCAGTACCTACTTCAGCCGACTGGAGCCGGGCAAAGTTGCACCGCCACCAGTGGTGACGCTTGAGCCAAAGCAAGGCGCAGAGATGCGCATGATGGCTGAAGCGGAAACGCAGCCACAGGTGGAGATCCGCTACCACACCGTTGGCTTCCAGCACAAGGATTCCTATGCGCTGGATGTCATGAGTTCAATCCTCAATGGTCGCACTGGTCGTCTGTACAAGGACATGGTTGAAGGCAGCAAGGTGGCAAGCAGCGCCGGCGCGCAGCAAGACTCACGCAAGTACGCCGGAGCGTTTTCGTTTGACGCGGAGACCAAGGGTGATTCCACTCCGGCGCAGTTGGAGGAAGGCTGGTACGCGGAACTGAAGAAGTTGCAGACCGAAGCAGTCCCAGCGGGGGAGTTGCAGAAGGTAAAGAATCAGGCAATGGCAGACAGCTATCGCCGCTTGCAGAGCAACTTCTTCCTGCTCATCCAACTGGCACAGGCTGAGGCCCTTGGCGATTGGAGCGAAATCAACAAGGAAAGCGCCAAAATTCAGGCAGTGACTGCCGAAGACATCAAGCGTGTTGCGAACCAGTACTTCGACAAGACCAATCGTTCGGTAGCCACCTACACCCGCAAGGCGGGCGCCACGGTGGCGGCTGATCCAGAATTGGCTGCCTTGCCGGGCCCGATGCAGGGCATGGCACGTCAAGCTGCCAAGAAGATCAGCGAAGAAAAGGATGCCGGCAAATTGAAGGAAGGTCTGACGCAGTTGCGTGACCAAGCAGCGCAGGTGCCACCGCAAATGGCACCCGTGATGGAGTACCTCTTGAAAAAGATGGAAGCGCGGATTACTGAGTTGGAGAATTCCGCCAAGTGAAGTGCTGCACTGCATCACACGCCAGACATACACAGGAACACACCATGAAGAACATCGCCACTATCGCTCTCCTTGCCGCCAGCGCAGCATTTGCTGGATGTGCATCACCGCAGAACACTGCCACAGCCAAGGAAGGCAACGCCGATACCAAGGCTGTTGCCAAGACAGGCACTCCGTCTGAAGCCAAGACCGATGCCAAAACCGATGCCAAGACCGTTGCCATGACTGATTTGCAGCCGGCAACGAAGGCCAAGATGGATGCCACTCCCGTCGCACCGGTTGCGTGGGTTGCAGACCGTTCCGCCAAACTTCCGGCTCGCCCGGAAGAGTTGAAGTTTGCCGCACTTGATTTCACTCCCCCCAAGGCGAAGGACTTCCGACGCACGCTGCCAGACGGCACCACCGTCTACATGGCACCGAGCAAGGAGTTTCCGCTGGTGTCACTGACGCTGACCTTTAAGGGCGGACAGTGGCTTGATCCCAAGGACACGCCTGGACTCACCGCAGTGATGGCGGCGATGACGCGTACCGGCGGTACCGCCACCATCAAGCCTGCAGACTTGGACGAGAAGTTCGACTTCCTTGCCACCAATGTTGGCGTGAGCGGTGGTCAGGGTGCAGTGATTGCAAACATGAACACGCTGAGTTCCAACCTCGACCAGAGCATGACGCTCTTCTTCGACATGTTGCGCAATCCGGGCTATGACCAGGATCGCCTGAACATCATGCGTGGCCAAGCAACCGAAGGCATGAAGCAACGCAACGACGAGGCTGGACAGATCCTCGGTCGCGAGTGGAGGTACCTGATCTTTGGCGAAGACTGCTTTGAGAGTCAGCAGGCCACCAAGGATGGCTGGGATGCCATCACTGTGGACAAGTTGCGTGCGCAACATGACAAGTTGATTCAGCCAGGGAATGTCATCATCTCCGTCACCGGCGACTTCAATCCCGATGACATGATGAAGCGCCTTGCGGCGGGCATGGACGGTTGGAAGCGCGGCGATATGGCCGCAAATCCACCGGCTCCAACCAATGTGTTCAAGCCAGGCGTGTACCGCGTTGCCAAGGACATTCCACAGGGCAAGGTTCGCATTGGTCGCCGCAGTATTCAGCGCGACGATCCGGATTACTTCAGCGCCGAGATGATGAATGAGATTCTTGGTGGTGGTGGTTTCACCAGCCGCCTGATGAGCAACATTCGTTCCAACGAAGGCTTGGCGTACAGCGTCGGTTCACGATTCGAAGCAGGCGTGTACTACCCGGGTCAGTTTGCCGGCGCGTTTGAATCGAAGAACGGAACCGTGGCGCTTGCCGTCAAGTTGATGCGCGAAGAGTTCAAGCGCATGCAAGACGAGCCGGTGAGTGCGGAAGAACTGGAGATTGCCAAGAAGAGCTTCATTGAAGCTTTCCCTGGTCAGTTCTCCAGTAAGGATGCCACGCTGGGAATCTTTGTCTCTGACGAGTGGACCGGACGCGACCCTGAGTATTGGCAGCGTTATCGCGATTCCATTCAGAAGGTGACCGCGGCTGACATTCAGCGGGTTGCGAAGAAGTACCTGAACTTTGATGACATGGCGGTGATGGTGGTCGGCAAGTGGGACGAAATTGCCCCTGGCGACCAGACCGGCCGCGCCAAGATGTCTGAGTTCTTCGGCGGCAAGAGTATGGAATTGCCGCTGCGCGATCCGATGACGATGAAGCCAATGGATACACCAACGCAGAGCGACGCTGCGCCGGCTCCGAAGTCATAAAGTTCTTGGTGTGAGCGCCGAGGTCTCAATCCTCAGGCTTGCAACGAGTCCTATTGCAACAGCGCCACAGTGAACGCTTCACGCGCTCATTGTGGCGCTGTTGCGTTGAACTGCACACCGTTGATGGCGGACACGCGACCGGCGGTCACTCCCGCGGCGATGTCACTGATGTAGACGGTGGGATCATCCGCAAGACCGAGCGCTGCCAACGCGCCGTGCACGTTCGGAATGACCTTGCGCACTCTTCCAACAATCACGGTGAGGCGATCCTTCCGCACGTTGTAGGTGATGAATATGGTGGATGGGTTCCCAGCGGCAAGGACCGGCTGGCTGCCAAACGCAACGAAACTGTTTCCGTTGGAGCTGTAACGAATGACCAGGCCACTCAGACCGCCAAACGAACTGCGGTAGGGATCAAAGTACGGGTTGACATACATGAACGGCATGGTGTTCACGGAGAAGAACCCCTGGCTGCCGTTGGTCCCGGCTGCAAGCGTCGGTCCGGCAGCGGCCGAAGCCGCAGTGGGATCGGCTGGCGTGCGAAGCCTGACCGAAAGCATCCAGCTGCGATGAAAGTTGACCGTGCGATCGACGGTGATAGAAATATTGAAATCAGTGGCGGCGCGGCACACGGGCGTCGCTGCCAACACGGCGAACAGACTGAGGAGGAGCGCGGACAGGAGGCCTGAGTGACCACCCTGCTGGAGGCTGCGCGCCGTGCGAGCGGTCAGGGTGGTCACATTGGCTTGGGGACTCATGCTGACCAAGGGTACGCCTGCGGTGGCGCGGGGGTTCGCTGGACCTGACATCCCGCCTATCCTTTACCTCTTATGACGCTTGCCGCACCTGTTTCTGGCGCCCACGCTGCACCTGCGGTTGAGGGTCACCCTGCCCTCCGAACCCGCCGCCGCGACCCGGCACTCATGGACATCGCACGCAAAGTGGAGATGGGCGAACGGCTCACCGCGGCGGATGGCGCAGTGCTCTTTGCTACCCCGGACATCCATGAAGTCTGCCGCTTGGCCGACATGGTGCGCCGACGCCTGCATGGCGACGCGGTCTTCTACAACATCAATCGGCATCTGAATTACTCGAACATCTGTGCCCTCAGTTGCAAGTTCTGCGCGTTCCATCGCAAGAAGGATCAGGACGGCGCGTACGAACACAACTTGGATGACATCCGCGCAGAAGCGCGCAAGGCACGCGAGAGCGGCGCCACGGAGATGCACATTGTTGGCGGATTGCATCCGTGGCTTCCGTTCAGTTACTACACCGACATGTTGCGCGCCATCGGTGAAGAAGCGCCACAGATTCACATCAAGGCGTTCACTGCGGTAGAGATTGTGCATTTGCAGCGCATCTCCAAGCGCGGCGGCGATGGGTACCAAGGCGTGCTTGCTGTGTTGCGTGATCTGATCGCAGCGGGCCTTGGCAGCTTGCCGGGCGGCGGCGCGGAGGTCTTTGATGATCGCGTGCACGATGAGGCCTTCAAGGGCAAGATCCGCAGCGACCAGTGGCTTGATGTGCATCGCGCGGCGCATGAATTGGGGATCAATTCAAATGCGACCATGTTGTACGGGCACATTGAAGAGCGCAGCGAACGGCTGCATCACATGGAACTCTTGCGACTGCAACAAGATCACACGCTCAGTACGTGGGCTGATGCGCAAGGCATTCAGAAAGACGCGAACGGCGCGGTGGTGCTGACTGGCCCTGCTGCCAACTACCCGCACGAGCGACTGCCGATGCCGGGTTCGCGCGGGCTGACGACGGGCTATTTCCAGACGATTATTCCGCTGCCCTTCTTCCCGAATGCGAGCGAGCTTGAGTATCTGCCAGGGCCGACGGGCTTGGAGAACCTACGCACGCTGGCGATTGCGCGCTTGATGCTCGACAACTTCCCGCATGTGAAGGCGTTCTGGATCATGCAGACGCTGCCGATGGCACAGCTGGAGTTGCAAGCTGGCGCTGATGACATTGACGGCACCGTGGTGTGGTACGACATCACCAAGGCGGTCGGCGAAGGCAATCACCAAGAGACGAGCGTGAGTGATTTGGCGCGCGCGATCCGCGAGGCGGGGTTTGCCGCGGTGGAGCGCGACACGGTGTATCGACGCGTGGAGCGTGATGCGCAGACGGGGGCGTGGCGGACGGCGGGGGCGTAACTGGGGACAGTGGTGAACGGCAACTATTTGCCGCGTATCGCCCAGCCAAGTTCAGGCATCTTGAGGAGACGGGCGGCTGCCATATAAGTGACGATTCCGAGACCCGCGAGCACCAGTGTGGCAGCAACACTCCAGAGCCAGGTGTCATGACCACTGAACGCAAGGGACGCCAGACCGGCAACGCCAGCCATCGCTGCACTCGCTGCAACTGTCCGCCCGAATGAAGCGCGCGTTTCGCGATCCATGATGATGCCCATGCGCTTGTGCATGATCCGCGTCATGATGATGATCTGCACGATCGCCGCAATGGCCGTACTCAGCGCAAGCCCGCCAACGCCGAGCGGGGTCCAAATCAGGATCATGTTCAAGGCGAAATTGAGAGCCACCATCCACATACTGACTTTCACCGGGGTCACGCTGTCGCCCAATGCGTAGAACGCGCGCGTGGAAAGTTGCTGCATGGAATACGCCCAGATGGCGGGCGCGTACATCGCCAGCACGAATCCCACCTTCTGCACATCTTCGTGACTGAACTGGCCGCCTTGGAAGATTGCCGCAGCAAGCGGCTCGCGCACCAACACCAGGCCAACGCTTGCGGGAAATCCAATGAAGAAACTCAGCCGCATGCCGCGGCGCAGCGTTGCCATGAATCGATCGGGATCGTTGGATTCGCGCGCCAGCGCAGGAAAGATGGCCGTGGCAATTGCTACGCCGAACACGCCGAGTGGGAATTCATACAGGCGCTGGCCGTAACTTAAGACAGTCATGCTGCCGGGCGGAAGCGGGTAGTCCACGCCAAAGATGGTTGGACCGATGATCGTCTGGTAGCTCGCCACCAATCCATCGATAAAGGTATTCACTTGGAAGATGCCAAGACCCAAGAGCATGGGGAGCGCTTTGTAAAGCACCTCCTTCATGTGTGGCCAACTTGGCTTCATATCAAAGTGCGGTCGAATGCGGTAGTGACGGAGTGACCACAGACTCCACAGCAACTGCAACATGCCCGCCGCGATCACGCTCCACGCCACGATCTGTATGTGCGGTACCGGCTCCACGTGCTCAGTCATGCCCGCATTCACCGCGTAGTAACTGCCGTAGAACGCAGCGGCAACAATGGTGACATTCAGAATGATCGGGCTGGCCGCGCTTGGTCCAAACTTGCCGTGCGTCTGCAACATGGCGCCGACCAGTGCAACCAGGCATACCAGCGGCATGTACGGCAGCATCATCATCAAGAGCTGAATGCCCAGCATCGGCGATTCGCTCATGTCTTGAATGAAGTACAGAGCAATCTCGCCGACGATGGTCACGCCGGAGAGCAGCACCGCAAGCAGCGCCAGCATCAACCCCGCGAATTGGCGCGCGGTCTCTGGATGGTCGCGGTCCAGCTTGGTGTAGACGGGAAGAAACGAGGCGGTGAGCGCGCCCTCGCCAAACAGGCGGCGGAACAGGTTGGGAACCTGGAAGGCGAAGTTGAACGCGTCCATCACCGCGCCAGCGCCAAAGACGCGGGCCAGCAGCGCGTCCCGGGCGAAGCCCGTGATACGGCTGATGAAGGTGAGCACCGTGAAGGTGCGAGCGTGGCGTTCGAATCCTCGACCCATGGTTGTGCGCGCAGCGGTCGGCGCGGTTACCTTGTATCGGACAGATGCGACGCATAACGACAGCCATCGCCCTGCTTGCCGTCACCGCTGCCGCACTCTCGGCAACGGGATGCAGCACCGAGCCGGACAGCGTGCTGCAGTCCGACTTACCACAGATTCCTGGAATGACTCCGCGCGACAGTTCCGGCCTGCGCCAGTCCGAGGGGCGCGTCACCGCCGGTCAGTTCTCGTACAAGGGCCCGATCAACAATTTGAATGCTCGCGCCAATGAGACCATGGCGCGATTTGATCAGGCCGGGTGGAAACTTGCGTCGCAGACCTTGAGCGCATCGACCGCCAGCCTCACCTATCGCAAGGACAACCGCACTGTCCGCGTAGAGATCATTCAGAACGGCGTGCAACCGAAGATGTCGACCGGTGTACTGACGGTGACATCGGACCCCGTGCCGGTCAGCGGTTGAACCAACGCAACACTGCTTCGGACGCAAGCGTTCCACTTCGAACGGCGCCATCGATGGAGCCGTCGGTCACGTGGTCACCGGCAACAAACATGCCGTCATCAATCTCAGTGGATGGTCGCGCGTGGATATCTGCGGTGTGCTGGCGTGGCAAGGCACGCACAATGCGATCCACGCGCAGTAGGCGCCAGCCGCGCATGGCACCAGTGCCAAACCATCGTTCCATTTGCACCACCATGCGTGCGCTCAGGCTGGACATGCTTTCGGCCGCCCAATCCACTTCCACCATGTTCAGCGCAACGAGTGACTGACCAGCCGGCGCGTATTCAGGTGCAACACTGGAGAGGCAGGCCGCGTGATTCACTGGGCCATCACCGGTTCCATCAAGAAAAAGCGTTGGTTGGTGCAGCGGCGCGGGTAATCGCCCAACGTCACACGCCCAGTAGAACGTGACGTTGGAGCACCATGCGCGCGCATTGATACGAGCATCAAGGGCGTGCGCCGCGGACATATCGGTGGCTAATACCACGGCATCGAAGATTGATTCATCGCCATTCGCAGTGCGGACTGCAAACGATTTACCGCGCCGAGCAATATTGCTCACGGGCGCGCGCAAGCGAATGCGCTCTGCCGGTAGCGATGCAGCGAGCTGCTTGGGAATCTCACCCATGCCCAGTGCGGGAATAACGGTCTGCCCGCGCGCGAATGTAGAAAAGATGTACTGGAACTGACTGAAGTCAGTGCCAAGCGTGCGGTCAAGAAATACACCGCCAAAGAAACTGCGCATGAAGCCATCCACGGTGGCGATGCCAAGGTCCATGCGACGCAGTTCATCGAGTGTGCTGCCGGAAGCGACGCCTGGCTTCAAGATGGGATGACGAACGGCGTCAAGGGCCATCGGCGCGAGGCGGGCGAAATCAAGCGCCATACCGGGACGGGCAGCCAGACCACGAATCGCTGAGAGTGGATGACGAAGTGGATGGGAGATTTGCGTGAAACCACGGCCGTCGAAGACTTCTGCACCGGCACGGAAGGTTCGAAAGTTCAGGGGCGCATATTCAAGTAGTTCACCCGCTGCGCGGTACGCCGTGAGATACACCTGAAAGCCGCGGTCGAGGCGGAATCCATCAACAATGTCGGTACGGACGCGGCCGCCCACGGCATCGGATGCTTCAAAGATGGTCCAGTCCACGCCGCGCTTCTGCAACGCGTGCGCGCAGGAAAGACCTGCAAGGCCGGCTCCGATGATCGCTGTGCGAGACATGGTGGAATCGTAGTACGCGTGGATGAGTGCAGGGAGAACAATGGCCGTGGAATGATCCGCGTAAATAGTTGGCCGCGCTATGCGTTGCGTTCCGGCAGGGTGCTCGGCGTGGCGGTTGCAATGCGGACAAATCCTCCACCGCATTCGTGACATGTTCCGGCGATTGCCGTGGGTGTTGTGGCGCGTAGGTCAAATCCGCACCCAAGACATGATGCACCGCATTGATCGACGCGGGCTGCAATGCGGCGCCGACATGCAGCGAGTCCACACGCGCCGATCAACGCCACCGTAGCGATGTCACCAAGAATGCGCGCGTCCGCGGGCAACATCTGGTACCAGGTATCGATGCGAAGCACAAAGTCACTGCGAAGCCGGAGCGTGGTGACGATGGTGATGAAGGTGACGCTCAGTACTACCAGCGCCACCGTGGACAGCAGGATGGGTAGGAGGCATGCACCAAGTTCCGCACTCGCTTGCAGTGGTGCGATCGGCGCCCAATCGGTCGCGCGTCGTGGTGTGCCGCAGCGCGTGCAATGATTGGTGGCTGAGGCGGGCGTGTTGGAGAATTCAGTGCCGACATCTGCGACAGCGGGAGCGGTCAATGGCGAAGATGCGCCACACGCCAGGCACGGGTGCTCGCTTATTGCGCGACGTACGCGCGCGCGAACACCGGCTTCCCAGAGGGCGTGTACGCCAACAGCCATTCCCAGCATGCCGCCGATGAATCCGTACTGCCACGGTTGCGGGCCCTTGCGTATGAACCACGAATCAAGCAGGACGCCCAGCGGCGCGCCTGCCGCAAATCCAAGTGCAGCCACGGTGGCGAGGTGGAGCCACGCCGTGGGTTGCACGAACAATAAATCCGCGGCAATACTTCGACGTTGACCAACGAGCCGCGATGCACCCGCTCCAACCGGTCGCGCGGCCATACAGAACGCAAGAGCGATGGCAATGCCGACTACATCAGCGCCCCAGTCATCGAGATCGGCTGAGCGGCCGAGTTGCGGAATCATCTGCAATACCTCGTCGAGCGCTGCCACGGCAATCATGAAGAGCAATGACCACCACAGTGAACGCAGCCACCGCGTGTAAACAAACAGTGCTGCAAGGACGCCGAAGGCAGCCGCGTGGATCAACTTATCGATAGGTGACTCACCGGAACCGATCGACAAGCGCGGCCACAGCGTTGTCACCAGAACAAATACCAGCGCAATGATCCAGGCAATCCGGATGTTGCGGATGGCAAGTGCGGCAGGCGTGCCGGGTGGCAATACGCGAAGGTCCGTCATGGGCGCATCAGAGGCTCAGGCCGCCAGACCGCAACGAGCGACGAACGGGTCGCTTGGTGGGCTTTGCCATCTTTGCGGCCTTTGCAGGTTTTGATGCTTTGACTGACCGTGCTGGCTTGGAGGATCGCGCAACCTTCGCGAGCTTCGCCATGTTGGACGTGTGTGCAGCCTTGGCAACTTTGACCGCTCGTGCCGCGCGCGCTACTTTGGCAGCGTTGGCCTTCGCCGCCTTGGAGAGAGTTACCTGGGCACGTTTCACGGACTTGGTGGCAACCTTGGTGACAGCCTTGGTGGCGCTTGCCCTTTTCGTGATCTTGGATGCGGCCTTCGCGGACTTCGCCGAGATCTTCGCTGACTTCTTCGCCGACTTCTTCGCCGACTTCTTCGCAGATTTGCTCGCAGATTTCGAAGACCCAGTCGGCTTCGTTGACTTCGCTGTCTCTCCGCGCGCTGCCTTCACTCCGCGCTTCGCCCGCTTCGTTGCCTTGCGCTTCTTGGGGACAGCAGCATCCGAGTCATTGCCGCCCACTGCCGCGCCATCGAACGAGCCGTGTGGCAAGCCCCAGCCGATCAGCAACTGCTCGGCGATGCGTCGATAGTCGTCAGCGCCCGGGCATTTCGGGGCGTAATCAAAGATGGTTAGGCCGAACGATGGTGCCTCGGCAAGTTTGATGTTGCGGCGCACCGGCGGGTCGAGCACCGTAGCGGTGGACCATGGCACATCCATGCCGCGGAATTGTGCAAGTTGCGATTCGATCTCACCAATCACTGCGCGCGCGTGACTTGATGAACCGTCATGCATACACAACAAAATGCCAGTGACGCGAATGGTTGGATTGAGCCCCTGCGAAATCAAATGCACGGTCTGCAGGAGTTTCTCAAGTCCACGCAATGGCAAGTAGTGCGCCTGCATCGGCACGAACACTTCGTCCGCAACGGTAAGCGCGTTGACGCTCAACACGCCCAAACTTGGTGGGCAGTCAAGAAGGACGACATCGTAATTTCCGTAGACCGGCTCGAGCTTTGAGCGCAGTACGGTTTGCATGCCTTCTTGCTGCGCCAGTTCGCCTTCCACCAGCGCCAGTTCGGTGACGGCCGGAATGAAATCAAGTCCAGGACGCGCGGTTTGCACTGCGTCTTCGATGCGACATGTTGGGTCAAGAAGGAGATCGCGAATCGTGCGCTGTTCCGGGCCACTTTCAACGCCAAAGTGCAGGGAAAGATTCGATTGCGGATCAAGATCAACCAGCAGAACACGCTGCCCGTAGCGCGCAAACGCAGCGCCAAGATTCACGGTACTGGTGGTCTTGCCCACCCCGCCCTTCTGATTGAGAAGTGCAATGACGCGCGGCTTGCGCGCGGGCTCGCTCGTCTCAACAGCGCTGCTCACCTCTGGTGTTCGCTCAGTGACATCAACAACGTCACTCGCTTCCGTTGCGAGCGCTGGATGCAATACTGGCTGCGGTTCGTGCGGTTCTTCGTGCATCGGAGCGCGAGTATAGATCGCCACCTGCTACTTGCTCTTTCAGCGGCCCAAGTTGCCCCAGAGTCCCAAATCAACCAAGATTGGTGGCGCACTCGGCAACCACGCCGGGCGTGACAGGCCCGCACATTGGCGCGGTTGTGTGGGACCAGGGACGCGTTCCACGGAGAGCAACAGCGGCCGCGCGCCCGGAGTTGGGGTACCGAGCCACTTCTCAGGAATCTCTACGCGCGCGCGCCACCGATCGGTCCATGCCATGAAACCAACGGCAACCCCGTCGTCATCACCCAATTTCATCTCCAGTGCGCCATCGCCAGTAATCCGCAACACGTGTGATGGGTCATTTGCGTCGCCAATACGCACGATGACCTCGTCACGCTCTGGCGCGGGTGCATCCTGCGGGCGGAACGCTTCGACAAACAACTCCCAGCGGCCAGCGCGGCAACGTAACGATGCTGAAGTCTGCCACGCGGGAGCGATCGGTTCGATGGATGATGATTGAATATCTGCCAGCGACAGCGGCGGCATGAACGCACCGAAGGCCAACGCTGGTGGCTTGACCGGATATTCGCGCCCGCCCACCATCAATTTCATGTGCGCTTCGCCATCAGTGGCTTCCAGCGACTCCGTGCGCATGCGATCGTTGCTGTAAGCGTCGGCGGTTGGCTGAAGTGGCGGACGATCAACCCAGGCGCGCGCGATGCGATGCGGCGGAACAACCAATGCCGAAGTACTGGATTCGCCCGCGGATCCATTCCAGGAAAGCTGCAGAATTCGTTCCCCGGACGTGGGGTTGGCAACAGCAAGCCTGATGCGATCGCCGCAATCCTCTTCAACCCACATGGTGCATGTCCAGCGACCACGCGCCCAAGTGAGCGCGGCTTCCACTATTTCGGCGTTGTTGCGCTGGTGATCAACAAGTAAGGCGAGCAGCGTTCGCAGATCCTCCGGGCGTACCGCCCACGCGGCAACCGATCGCGCGTAGTCCGGATCTTCCACTACACCCGCAAGCAGATCACTGAGTTCATCGTGAACACCTCGGCTGGTTGCGCGGACGCGTTCGAGCGCACCGAGCCACAGACTCTGCACATGACGCGCCCAAAGCTTTTCAGCCGCACGCCCGCGTGGTTCGCCGATACGCGCGCCTTGACGTTCGGCAATCAACGACCATCGCCAGAATTCAAATGGCGTGTTGGGGTCGGGGCGATCATCAGAAATAGTGGCTGGCACAAACAACACCGGGGCGTCGGCACGCACGCGCTTTGGGGCAGGCAGCCAATGCGCGGTCATACTCACTCCACCAATTTCAATGTCTCCGTCGCCCGATGCAGGAAGTTCCACCATTGCAAAGATGCCGCCAAGCGTCTCTGGCTCGGGTGTTTCGGGAAGCTCAGAAACCAGCGCAACATCAACCTGCGCAGGCGCGCGCGTCCATGAACGCAATCCATCATCCGGGCGCGGCGCGATGAGTACCAGCGTCGCTTGCGACTGCAGCGCGCCAATCTTTACCGGAATGCGCGCGGGCCACTCCGAAAGCGCGGTGCGTTCCAGGGCGATGGCTGCCACGCCGCCTGGAGTGCAGACGACGGAATCGAAACGCGGGCGGATGTCACGCGCGGTGGCGATGGGCGTGAGGAAGGCAACAGCGCATGACATAAGAAGCGCGACCGCGTGCCAAGACGCGGTAGTGCGCCAATTCCCGGCGCGCGCGATCGTCATGCGAACAGTTCGGAAATGCACGCGGTGTTACTGCGCCTTCTTGGCACGGCGCATGAGTTCATCGATGCGGTCGCTGAAGCCAGGTTGCGAGGCACGCGGCACAGGAACGGCCGATCGGTCCACCGCATCGGGCGATGGCGGACCCATTGGTTCAGGGGAGCGCGCGGGGTACGAAATATCTTCATCCGGTGCGCGCACCGTTTTTGCAGTCGCGGGCGCATCAAATCGACCATCAATGCGCGCTGATTGCGCGGCTGCGGCGCGTCCATCAAGCGGCGTTCCATCAATCCGCTGCACACCGTTCATGCTGGTCATGGCGGTGGATGGTCGCTTGGAGTAATCGCCGTGATCGTCATGAACAAAGTTGATGTCACGCACTCCGGTGCTGGGGATCACGCGGAAATCAGGGCGACCGATGTAGAAGATCGTGGCGGCGGGCACGACTGCTTTCAGTGCACCCTTCTTCTGCGGGTCGCGGATGTATGCCGACTGGCTGAACACCGCGTAGAGCGCGCCGTTGGTGCGCATCATCAGATCGTCGCGGCCGGGCACTGCGTAGAGACGTTCGAATCCGTGCGGCGAAAGATCAACCTGCATGACGCGCGACGATGTGGAAAGCGAATTGCGATCGCCGACCTTCTGATCAATCAATGTGGGATTGTCGGATGCGGAGATGCGGCGCACATCTTGCGCGTTGCTGGCGGGGGCAAGAAACAATGCCAGGCCAGATGCGCAGGCGAGCGTGACTGCACGCGAAGTGAGCGTTGTGTTCGACGTCACCGCGTTGCCGCGGTCACAGGGGATGGAATCAACGCGTGACATCAACACCACCATATCGGCTGCCGGCATGCGCCGGAACGACCGAAGTGGTGGCGGAGGGCAGAAAAAGCACTCCGGACGCAGTTTCCACCTGAATTCCAAGGCGCGGATCGACCGAGCGAACCATGCCGGTGACGCCTCCAGCGGGGGTATTGAAGGCACAGGAATGGCCGGTGAGGCGGTCGAGCGTGCAGTACGTCCGATAGATGCTCTCGATGGGCTCTTGGAACGCCGTGTCCACGCTTCGGATCAGCGCATCAAGCATGGCAAGGCGATCGGTGTGAACGCCGAGCCGCGCGAGGCTGGTGGCGTGCGCGTCAATATCTGCATGAAAGGAATCCTGGCCAACATTGATGCCAATTCCAACGAGCGCGAGGCCCGCGGTGCGTTCCACCAGAATGCCGGCGATCTTGCGGCCGTCCACCACGATGTCGTTGGGCCACTTGATGCCACACGCGTCGCCGGGCAGAAAGCTGCGGACTGCACGCGCGGTTGCGACGGCGCTGCGCATGGCAAGCGATTCCGGCGCATCATCGGGGAGCGCAAAGGTGACAGCAACACCGGCGGCGTGCGTGTCTTCCCAGGCGCGACCGAGTCGACCGCGACCGGCGGATTGTCGCCAGGCGGTGACGAGCGTGCCAACGGGAATTCCGGCGGCACGGGCATAGTCTTGCGTGCTAGCGGTTTCGCGCAGGACGATCACGGTGCGGAGAAGCGTGCATGCGCTTGCCACGGTTGCCTCAAGGGCATCGGGCCACGATTCAATGGGGACATGCGGGCGTTCTGGGGCAGGCACGGAGCTCATGGTATAGAACTGCTCCTATGCCAAGCATCTTCACGCGCATCATCAATGGTGAAATTCCCTGCCACCGCGTCTATGAGGACGATCATGTGATCGCGTTTCTGGACATCGGCCCGGTGTCACGCGGCCACGTGTTGGTGGTGCCAAAGGAGGAGCGCGTGCGGCTCGATCAATTGAGTGACGCGAGTGCTGCGGCGCTCGGACGCGCACTCCGCATCGTGGCGGCGGCGGTGGTGAAGGCAACCGGGTGCGTTGATTACAACGTGCTGCAGAACAATGGAGCCGCGGCGCATCAAGCGGTGATGCATGTGCACTTTCACATCATTCCGAAGTATGCGGATGGAAGCGGGCTCGGTGTGAAGTGGAATGCGGGCACTGCGCCAGCGGATGCGGCGGAGTTGGCGGGGGCGATCAGAACATCTTTGTCGTGATAGCGGTGACCGACGACTATTTACGGCCAGATGCCGCGCAGGTCGTAAACGCGGGCGATCTGTTCGAGTGCTGCGCAGCTGGCTGCGGTGCGCAAGTCACATTCGTAGCGGTGCCGCGCCAGCTTCACGCGGCGTGAAGCGGCGATCATCGTTTCAGCCAACGTTTCGCGCACCTGCGTTGCAGTCCATGAGATGGCAGAGCGATTCTGTAGCCACTCAAAGTAACTCACCGCTACACCGCCGCCGTTGCAAAGGATGCCCGGCAATACTTCAATGCCGCGCTGTAGGAAGATGCTGTCCGCGTCAGGCGTCACCGGCGCGCTGCCCATTTCGGCAACTGCGCGTGCGCCCACAATCTCTGCAACTTCGCTGGTGACCATCTGTTCGAGCGCAGCAGGGACGAGCACATCACATGGCAGCTTCCAGAAGTCAGCCGCGGAAACACACTCACCA
The DNA here is from genome assembly GCA_945878575.1 of Phycisphaera mikurensis NBRC 102666. GTDB lineage: Bacteria > Planctomycetota > Phycisphaerae > Phycisphaerales > SM1A02 > UBA966. The sequence goes on from CAMDUB010000001.1 coordinate 93,282, forward strand.
CCGTGGAAGCCGTCGAGCGAATCATGCACGTCAAGGTGGTCGATCAGGTCGTCCGGATCAAAGCCGCGGAGGTTCACCACCGCTCCACTGCGATCCAGTACGCCAACCAGACGTGCGCCTGAGCGACACAAGGCCAGCGCTGTCGAGCGACCCACATTGCCGAATCCAGCAATCGTGAAAGTCAGGGAACTTGGGTCAATACCCATATCGGGGAGCATTTCGCGCAATACTTCCACCAGGCCAAGCCCGCCGGCACTGGAGCGGCCAATGATGCCGCCCGCTTCCACTGGCTTACCAGTGGCAACGCGGTGCGCGTCGGCACGCGAATGCGTGGCACCGGTTTGCGCATAGGTATCTGCAAACCACGCCATCACCTGCGGATCAGTGCCTACGCCAGGTCCAACAACATCATGGTCTGGGCCAATCTGCTCAGAGATCGCCCACGCAAAGCGCCGGGTCACGCGTTCGAGTTCGTCACGCGTTAACTCGCGGTTACTGCACTCAACACCGCCGTACGCACCGCCAAACGGTAGGCGCAACAGGCTGCACTTCAGCGTCATCAGAATGGCGAGCGCACGCATCGAATCAGCATCCACTCCGGGGTGGAAGCGCAAGCCGCCCTTGAATGGACCGAGCGCGGAATTGTGCTGCACGCGCCAGCCACGAAACAGCCGGTGTTGGCCGTCGTCCATCAGTACCGGAAAGTTCACTTGCACTTCGGAGCGCGGCTGCGAAAGGATCAGCTGATGATGATGCTTCAGCCCAATAATCTCAGCAGCGGCGAGCAACTGCTCTAGCGTCTGATGAAAGATGTTTGACGGATCACGGTCGATCCCGAGATCTTCAAAGACCACGCGCTGGTTCTGCACCGTGGCAGGAGTGCGGTCCGTGGCTCGGCGTTTCTGATTGCGCTTCTCAGGCATGGCGAACTCGATTTCTCTGATGGTTGAAGCATGACGCGCACACGGCGCGCGCATTCATGCAAACACTTAGCGAACGAATGTCACGCGACCCCAGAACTGCGGAAGGTGCATATCAACGGCCCACTGCGGACTCCACACCCAATTGTCTTCCGGAAGCCCGGCGCGCTTGGCATACGGCTCGGCGCCGCCTGGCGCGGAACGCGCCGCTGCGCTGGGCGTGGCAAGACGCACACCAGCAGCGTCAAGCGCTTCGTGATTGTGGCGCCACTGCACGCGCGAGAAATTGATGCGCCACGTGTCGCCGGGTGCGGGCGCAGCACCATGGCGCGCGCGTTCGCCGAAGTCGCGCTGGCCCGCAGGCAATGCATCGATGCGCGCATCGCGCGGCGGCACGAACGCCGACCACGGGATGGCGAGCTCCACGGTCCACGTGCGGTCCACGTCACGCGAATCGTCCGCGGTGCCCTGGACAAAGCAGCCCTTCGCCATGCCCGCCGCGTCCCATTCGTGGATCGCCGGCGCACCCTCGCGGTAGCTGCGGTGCAGGAACAGGTCGAACACCGTGCCCTGCGCGTTGATCTCGATCTCGTAGTACTCGCGCCCGTCGCCGTTGGGGTCGATGAACGCCTCGAAGTCGTTGTCGTGGAAGACGATCTCGTCGTGCTTCTTCAAGGTCGACCAGACGTGCGGCTCCGTGAGCTCCGCGCCGATGTAGAGGAACTTCTCGTCCCACAGCATCTTGGCGCGCGTGCGGTACGCGGGCACCGGCTTGCGCGCGCCCTCGATGTCGGCGAAGTCCTCGGTCCACGGCGCCGCGGCCCACGCGCCGGATTCGAGCAGGCCGGTCATGGTGGGATGCGCCATGGCGTACGGCGCGCGGTACGAGAGCGGCTCGGCCAGCGGCTTCGCCATCTCCGGCGGCTGCCACACCGCGCAGGACGCGCCAGCGATCAGCGCGATTGACGCGGTGACCGCAAGTGCGAGGTGCGCGGTGCGGGGCCGGTTCATTTGCGCTTTCCAGCCTTTACTGACTTGCTCTTGGCGGGCTTCGACTTTGCTGGCTTTGACTTGGATGCCGACTTCGATGACGCTGCCTTCGCAGACTTCACCTTCGCGCCCTTACCCTTGCCCTGCTTGGGCGAGGTTCCAAGTTCCACCGCAACCTTGGCCGCAGCCAAGCGTGCCACTGGAACGCGGAACGGCGAGCAACTGACGTATGCCAGGCCCACCGACTCAAAGAAACGGATGCTGGCCGGATCGCCACCGTGCTCGCCGCAGATGCCCAACTTGATGTCTGGGCGCGTCATGCGACCGCGCTTGCAGGCGATATCAACCAGCACGCCCACTCCACCCACATCGATCGATGCAAATGGGTTGTCCTTGATGATCTCCCGCTCGCTGTAGCCAGGCAAGAAACTGCCGGAGTCGTCGCGGCTCATGCCCAGCGCGGTCTGTGTCAGGTCATTGGTGCCGAAACTGAAGAACTGCGCGGTTTCTGCAATCTGGTCCGCAGCAATAGCGGCGCGCGGCAGTTCAATCATGGTGCCCACTTGGTAATCAAACTTCTGACCAGTGGCGGCCATGACTTCGCGGGCAACGCGATGAATGGTTTCTGCCTGCAAATCAAGCTCGCGCTTGAATGCGATCAGCGGAACCATCACTTCAACCTTGGTGCGAATACCAGACTTCTCAACCGCAGCGGCCGCCTCAAAGATGGCGCGCGCCTGCATCTCGGTGATTTCTGGGAACACGATGCCCAGTCGGCAACCGCGGAATCCAAGCATCGGATTGAACTCATGAAGTTCATTCACGCGACGCTCAATGTCCTCGACAGGAACGCCGATCTTGTGCGCAAGATCCTGCTGCTGCGCCTTGGTGTGCGGCAAGAACTCGTGAAGCGGCGGATCGAGAAGGCGGATGCACGCCGGACGACCTTCAAGGGCACGCAAGATGCCATCAAAGTCAGCGCGCTGGTACGGCAGCAACTTGGAAAGCGCACGCTGGCGACCAGGCGTGTCCTTGCAGAGAATCATCTCGCGCATGGCATCAATGCGGTCGCCTTCAAAGAACATGTGCTCGGTGCGGCACAGACCAATACCTTCGGCACCAAACGCCACGGCCTGACGGACCTGCTCCGGAGTATCGGAGTTGGTGCGAACACCAAGTCGGCGATAGCGATCCGCAAGATTCATGACAAACTCAAAGTCGCGCGCCACGCGGCTCTCCGATGGCTTCATCGTGCCAGCCACCAACACCTGCTTCAATTCACTGTCAGCAGTGTCGATCTTGCCCTGGATGATTTCGCCAGTGGTGCCGTTGATGGAGAGGAAATCGCCCTCTTTCAGGACCTTTCCATCGCAACTCAAGGTGCCCTTGTGATAATCGATCACGATCTCACCAGCACCCGCAACGCAGACCTTGCCCATCTGGCGAGCAACCAACGCTGCATGGCTTGAAACACCGCCGCGCGTAGTAAGAATGCCGTCGGCTGCAATCATGCCGCGCAGATCTTCAGGGCTTGTTTCAATGCGCGCCAGAATCACGTGCTTGCCGTGTCGCGCCAATTCCTCAGCGCGGCTGGCGCTGAAGGCGATCTCGCCGCATGCAGCACCCGGTCCAGCAGGCAGACCCTTGGTCATGATGCGACCCGCTGTACGAGCCGCCTCATACGCCTTGCGCTCAAAGACCGGCTGCAAGAGCTGATTCATGGCCTCAGGATCAGCGCTCTTCATGGCGTGCTCGGGCGTCATCAGCCCTTCCTTCACCATGTCATGCACAATCCGCACGTACGCCAGCGCGGTGCGCTTGCCGTTACGGGTCTGCAACATCCACAGCTTCTTGCGCTCGATGGTGAACTCAAAGTCCTGCACATCGCCGAAGCGCTTCTCCAGAGTCTTGCGGACCTTCTCCAGCTGCGCGAAACTCTTGGAGAGAATCTTGTCCTTGGCCATCAACGCAACTGCCAGCGGCGTGCGCACACCAGCAACAACATCTTCGCCCTGTGCATTGATCAGGTACTCGCCGTAGAAAACGTTCTCGCCGTTAGCTGGGTCGCGCGTAAACGCAACGCCGGTGGCGCAATCGTCGCCCATGTTTCCGTAGACCATCGCCTGCACGTTGACCGCGGTGCCCCACTCGTGCGGGATCTTGTACTTGTTGCGATAAACAGTGGCACGATCGTTATTCCAGCTGCCAAATACAGCGGCAACGGCGCCTTCAAGCTGCGTCATCGGATCGTCAGGGAAGCTCTTGTTTGTCCAGCGCTTGACCAGATCCTTGTAGCGCTTCACCAGCTCCTTGAGGTTCTCCTCCGTGAGCAGTGTGTCTTCCATCACGCCGCACTCGCGCTTCATGCCGTCCATGATTTCCTCAAACGGATCATGGTCCATCTCGCTCTTCTTCTGTACGCCCATCACCACGTCGCCGTACATCTGCACGAAGCGGCGGTAGCAATCCCATGCAAAGCGGCCGTTACCGGTGGCCTTCTTCAGGGCTTCGACAGTGATGTCGTTGAGGCCGAGATTCAGAATGGTGTCCATCATGCCCGGCATCGAATCGCGCGCACCGGAGCGCACCGAAACCAGCAGCGGATCACGACGGTCGCCGAACTTCTTCTTGACTTCCTTCTCAATGATGCGCAGGCCGTCCTTCATCTGCTTGGCAAACTTCTCCGGGAAGCGGCGTCCGTTGTCGTAGTACCAGTTGCACACTTCCGTACTGATGGTGAATCCGGGCGGAACCGGGAGACCCATGAGCGCCATCGCGGCCAGGTTGGCACCCTTACCGCCGAGCAGTGCCTTCTGAGTACCGTCGCCATCGGTGCGCTTTCCAAAGGAATAAACCATCTGCTTGGGAGCAGGCGTTCCCTTCGCCTTGGAGTGCGATGCCTTCGTGCCGTTCTTCTTGCCGTTCTTGCCCATAGGTGTATTACTGCGATCGGATCGAGGCTTGCCATCAACGCGACGGGGTGAGCCACGAAATGTGGGTTTTCCGCGTGTAAATGCGGGTCGCCCATACTAGCGCATCCCCCTACGATCCGGCAGCGGCGGAATACCTGCCCAACCCATTATGCAGCCGCTTCACTGGAAATTCACGCCGGAAACCGTGCTCGCGCACTGGCCACGCCAACGCGCCCTGGCAGCGCTGGCAACCGGCACCGCGGATGGACGCTGGGGACGCTGGACAGTGCTTGCCGAACCGTCGCGGGTGGTGACTGCCATGACCGCCGACGATGCACTGCGTGCGATCGACACTGCTTCCACCGATGGCGCTACGTGGATCACTGCATTTTCGTATGAACTGGGCGGCGCGTTCGAACCGCGCGCGTATCCACGCCACCGTGCGCCTGCAGACGGATGGCCGATGGCCACACTTGCATGTTGCGAAGCTCGGTTGGTCTACGACCACGAAACACAGACGTGGGAGATGAGTGCGGAAGCTGCGGCACTTGTCGCAGCCATCAGCGAGCGCATCGAGCGTGGTGAACGCGACGAATGTAACGCAGTGATCAGCAGCCTTGAGTCTGACATCACTCGCGCGGAGTTTGAATCAATGGTTGCGCGCGCGGTGGAACTCATTCACGCAGGTGACATCTTTCAGGCAAACATTGCGCAGCGATTTTCTGCCCACTGGCAGGGATCGCCGCGTGCCATTCTGCAAGCCGCTATGCACGCCGCCCGGCCTCGCTACGGCGCGTATCTAGAAACCAGAACACACGCACTGGTGAGTATGAGCCCAGAACTGTTTGTTGAAATTGATCGCGTGGCAGGCCGTGCAATCACCCGCCCCATCAAGGGAACCCGCGCATTTCACGAGGATCCACGCGAATTGTTGGCCAGCAGCAAAGATGCTGCCGAGTTGCACATGATTGTGGATTTGATGCGCAACGATCTTGGACGTATCGCCCTTCCCGGCGGAGTGCGCGTGACTGCATCGCGCAAGGTGGAGAGCCATGAGACGGTGCACCACTGCGTTGCCGAAATAGAGGCGGTCCTTCGCCCCAACCTAAGCGTGGTTGAAATGCTGCGCGCCACATTCCCGCCCGGCTCCATCACTGGCGCGCCAAAGGTTCGTGCCATGCAAGTGATTGATGAACTGGAACCCGTTGCACGTGGCCCATACTGCGGGACGGTTGGCTTAATTTCCCCAACTGCGATGACGCTCAACGTGGCCATTCGAACGATCGCCCTGCATCACACGAGTGCGGACGGCGGGACGCTGCGCTACAGCGCTGGATGTGGAATCGTTGCGGAGAGTCAGCCGCGTCACGAATACGAAGAGAGTCTGCACAAGTGCGCGGTACTACTGCGCACTGCGCACGCACTCACTGCGACTGTCGGCGCTCCAGATTCCTGATCGATCGCTCCACCTGCTCGGCCACTACTTTCTGATGACCCGGGTTGAAGCTGAAGTCAAAGCTCATACCTGCGTAGGTGCGCTGCGAACTATCAATATGCGTGTGCACCAACTTGGCAGTGGTGACAATCGGAACGCTTGCGCCATCACTTGGCTCAAGACGCAGCCAAAATAGCCGGTGATGCGAAAGCAAACCCGCGTTCTCAGGATCCACCATCAAGCCAGCGCCGCCACCGCCGATGTTGGCGACATGCGCTGTGAAGCGCGGCCCCACTTGAGGGAGCATCGCTTCTTCATCGGTCTTCTCTGCTGTTACCGCACCAGTGATGCTGGCTGCAAATGCCAACTCGTTGGCGCGCTCGGCAGCGACCACGGTCTTTGGGTCAAGGAGCGGCCAGACATCAATCGGCGCCAGCGTCAACGGACCAACATCAAAGCGCGCGTGCCGACGCAGGCAGCGCTCCACGTGATCGGGTAGTGCCAATCGAGCTGCACCGTTGCGCGCATCTGGGTACTTGCCTGGCAAAATTTCTTCGGTGACCGCGGTGCGGAACTCCCAGCGATTCTGACCAATGACAATGAACGCCACGAGGCGCGTACCAATATGGAGCGGAAGCGAACGACCAAACGCGCCCGGATTTTCAACAACGATGCCGCTGTCGCGCACTTCCAAAATGCGCAGACGCCACACCAAGTCATGACCACGCGCATCATCACGCGCAATCGCGATTTCCAGCGCCCCGCCCTTCTGGCAAAGCTCTTCCAGACTCCGTCTCCACTCGTTGGTGCGCGATCGTGCTGCGGACATACTTGCTCCTGTGGTGCGACGGACGGAACGCCCGCGCTGCACGGAAGTCTAGCCGCGCGCCAATGCAGCACGCAGGGGCGGTATCAACGCGTCAGCGGCCGCACGTTGCGCACGCGAAGGCGTCATTCCTCCGTAGCGGATTTCATAAAATCGATCCACTACCGCTGCAAATGCCAGGCCAGCAGCCGGGTTCACGCGCTGTAGTGCCTGAACATGCATGCGTGGGGTGCAATTGCGCGGCTTCTCACAGCCCGCGCGCTCGAGGGCATCAAGCGAATCAAAGTAGAACGCCACATCGCGACCAAGTGCAATGCGCCGAGTGAAACGCTCGTTGCCGGCGCCCAGTTCACGGGCCACTCGCCGCGCGCGGCCGCCCACCACCCATACCGCCGTTGTAGCGATCGCCAACGTGACTCCAACAAGACCAAGCCACAGTGCGCCGGCTGGACCAAGCCGAAACCAACGATTCGCGGCATCCAGCAACTCCTTGGACTGCTCCGCAATCCATTCACCGGTGCCACGTGTGCCTGCGCCAACCCGCTCCACCAACTCTGCCTGCGCGCGACTATCAAAGGATGCAAATTGGCTGTTCCATGCAAACTCAATGGGATCAAATACCCAACGGAAACTATCCATCCAAGTGCGATTCGCTTGTTGAATGGCGAGCAACTCCGCTATTGGCGATGGATCAAAGGTGCCCCACTGCCATTCGCCCGTGCGCACTTCGGCCCACGCGTGTGCTCCAGATTCACGAATCACATAACGTTCGGAAACGGTGTCGTACTCGGTTGCCATGTACCCAGTGACCACGCGCGCTTCGATACCGATGGAGCGACACAATGCCACCATGGCAGACGCAAAGTATTCGCAGTGACCGAATCGGTAACGCTCCATAAACAACACGATGGGATCCTGGCCTTCCACGCGCCGGAACGCAGAAAGGTCAGTGGTGTAGGCAAATTTTGCTCCCGAAAGGTACTCCTGGAACATGGCTGCAATACGCCGCTGCCGCACCCACTTGAGTTGCGGGTCGGCTTTGATGGCGTCTTCGTCTGGCAAATCAACGAGCCCCGCATCGGCAAGAATCCGTTCGGCGATCACCCGCACTTCGGGCACGGGGAATTCCGCAAGCTCAGACGGCGTGGCGCCCGCCACCGCACGCGCTAACGCACCGGACGGGTAGCCCTGCATGCGAATGCTGTAACTGCGCGGACGGCCGACAATACCTGCGGTTGCCTCGGTGATTTCGGCAGTTCGCGGATCAAGAACGAATGATCGTAGCTCCTCGCTGGCAACCGCTAGCGGTAGCCACGCAGTGAATACATGTTCGCTTGCTAGCGAGCGCATCTCCACTACTTGCGTCCACACATTCGACCGCTCCAGGCGCGCCTCAGCAGCGAACCACTGAAAGCCCTGCGCAGGTCCGGTCTGGTATGAGCGATCGCCAGCGTGCGTAGTGTTGCCACGCCACTTGCCATCGGGCCCGGAATACACATCCAAGACCGCGCCGCGCAGGCGCAGTGGCAATGTCAACGGTCCAGCCGCCCCGCGCGGATCAAGAAGCGTCACCGTCATGGCCACGCGCGAGGAAAGCGAAACGCGACCGGCGCTCCACAAGGAAATATCGGGTCGGAATCCACTCTGCCGATTTCCAGATTGCCCCCCGAGCACGGATTCACGCGGGAACATCACAAACACCATGGCACTCAGCGCAATGCCCAATACGACACCGGCACCGGCGAGACGCCGCAAGTGCCGCATCGGCGCGGCACCATGCGGAGCTTCCATGGGCGCAAGTGCACCCGGGCGCAACGCGGCGGCACGGCGGTCATCCTCGGCACGCGTTGCACCGGCATGCAGGTGATAAAGCATGGTGGTGGCGATAGTGGCCACCGCGTAGCCGATCACCAACACGCCCACAAGAAAGTCACCGGAGGCAAGCGCAGATGCAACCACCAAGACGATGGATAACGCCATGACTTGTCGCCAATCACTGGGAGTCTTGCGGTCCCACAGTTTGAGCAGCAATGCCCCAAGCACCACATACGCCACAATGCGCGGCGCCTCATCAGGCGAAGGGCGCGCCATGAATTGCACAGCGCCCCAGCCGATGCCGACAAAGACCCCAAAGCGAATTGCCCAGGCGGGTAAGTGACGCTTGCGCGGACCGTCGGTGATGCGCGTGGCGGCAACGGCAAGCAATCCACCGATGACCAACACCCATCCGCTTCGTTCGCTGGCAGCGAATGCGGCGATCGAAAGGAACACCAAGAGCAGTACCGCGCGCCGAAACAGGAGTGCAACATTCATGATGCCGCTCCGGGTGTTGGTGAAGGCGAGCGCCCGTCGCTTGCCGACATTGCCGAGGTGGTCGGTGTAGCGGCTGCAACAGCGGGCGCCAACGTGGGCGTTGAAATGGGTGCAATCAGTGCGCCCAATTGCGTGGCCCCAATATGCACGGCGCCATCGGTAACTAGGCGCATATCGGCGCGATCGACATGAATCACCAGCGTGGTGGCGCGCTCGCGTTCCGCGGGCAACACGGCGGACACATCGCGCGGTGCATCAAGGTCAAGTGCCGCAAGTACAGCCAATTCCTTCTGCAAATGCCAGTGCCCACGCCGCATTGGCATCGACGGCGATGGAAGCCCAAGGACACAAAGCCGGGTTTCGTATCCATCGCGCTGCGCGTGCGAGAGAATGCTGGCGGCCAAGACAATCGCGTCTTCTTCCAAGTCGCGCGCTGTGCGACCAGTAGGGTCAACACGCAGTGCGTCAGTCGACCGTCGCAGATCCAGTGCCACTCGAATACGCGGCGGTGCGTCAATGGAACGTTCGATCACTGCGAGTGTGCCAGCCGATGCACTGCGCCGCCAGGCAATGTGTCGCAATCCGTCGCCGGGGCGGTACTCGCGAATTCCTAAGAAATCACTCCCCGGACCGGAGCGCGTACTTGTTGACGGACCGGCAACACTGCCCGAAGCAAGTGACACGAGCACCCCGGGGCGTAGTCGTTCAACGCGCGGCAGTACCAGGCATTCACTGGCATCATCGAAACGAACGCTCTTCATCACTAGGCCGAACGGGAAGACCGTTTCGATGCGGAATCGTTCAAGGCGCATCGGCCCGCGCCGACTTGGCCAGTATGCGGTTTCTGCAGTTACTTGCTCGCCCGGGCCAACATGTTGCACAAAGGCGCGCGAGCCAGGGATCGTGGTGATTTCACGGACAAACAGCGCAAACAATGGCCACAACGATGACTCATTGATGACCGTGTAGCGAACAATCACCGGTTCACCAACGCGCCCGGTGCGGGGCATGGTGCGCAGCGCGCGCAGTTTCATCAGTGGCTGACCAGAGAGAACTCCGGAGAGCAACACACCAGAGAGCATGGCTGCAAACACCCACACCAACAGATTGCTCGGCCGATTTGCAGCGGCAAGACCCACCAGCACCACCACTACGAGGTAGAGAAGTCCAGGAGGATGTATGTGGTAGCGCCTGCGCATCGGCGGTTGTTGACTACGTCAGGGGCGGATATTTCCAAGCGATGGCTCGAACGCCTTCGCCTCATCAATCATCGATCGCGAACTATCCGGCTCGCGAAATTGCCCACTCTTTCCAGCGTGCATTCCAACAATGACCAGGCGGCCGGAAGTGGAACCCGGCAACTGCACTTCGCTCTCCACGTTCTCGTACCCATTGCGTCGCACGCGGATCTGCCACGATTCATCCATCCAACCCGCACCGAATGCGGGGACTTCCAAAACGAATCGGCCGTCCGAGCCACTCGTGGCGCGCGCCGCAACCGCTCGATTCATGGTGCCGGCATCGCGAATGAGTTCCACAGTGGCGCCGCCAAGCCCGCCCTTGCGCGCATCGGGATCCTTGTCACGACCCATGACCACGCTGCCGAAGCCCTCCACCACTTTGCCATCCAGCGTGTAGGCGCATCCGGCGAGCAGAGTGCACGCGGCAACGGCGGGCAAGGCACTCAGGCGGCAAGCCTTGGGCAACACCGCAGCGCAAGTAACGTGCATGATTTCAAGGACATTCATGATGATTCTTCGCATGATCTCTCCGATCTGTTGCACTGTTTCTGGTGACCAAATCCACCAACTCACCGCCCCGCGATGGACCGCACCAGTCCAATGGCGACGCTCGCTAGTACGGTGGCAATGGCAATCCACGCGACTGCCATCATCACGCGGCCGATCACTCGATCGGTCCGCGCGCGGCTGAGCATACGAATGACATCGGGCGGCATTTCGCCCACATCCACATCGTCCCAGTCGACACTCTTGCCCACCCAACGCGCTTCGGAAATCATTTGCTTGGCGCGGCTCAAGTCTTCGGGCAACACTCGCACTGGAACAACCGTGCTACCAGCACGGAGTGGAAATCCAAAGATTGCCACGCCGGATGGATCCACCACGCTCTGAATCCCTGCGTCCTCAAGTACGGACTGCACGCATTGCGCTTCAAATTCATTACGCGCTTCGCATGCAATTGGCATGCTGCTTGCGTCCATCCGGTGTTGCGGCACAGCGTTGCTTCGTTGCGCGCCATCGCTGCTGCTTGCGCCGTGACCGTCACTAGCGCCGCCACCAGTGCCGCCGCTCGGCGTGCTGTTATCAGCGTCGTTGCCACTCGCATCATGATCATCATGCTGCTGAATGTTCACGCCAGCCCTCGCAAACGATCAACCGCTGCAAGCAACGCATCGCTGCGCGCTGGCCCAAAGACTTCTTCCGGAAGGAACACGCGCCAATCCGTGACTTCGGCGCGCAGAATACGGATCGCGTCGCCAACATGAAGATCTTGGCGAGTGACCGGCTCTTCGGAAAGAATCGCATCCACAACATCATGATCGAAGCGCTGCACCGTGAACCAACCCTGTTCGCGGCGATCGTGCTCATCGACGGATCCGAGCGGCGCTTGCACTTGGAACGCTTTGGTGGCAAGCGCCAACACATCCGGCTCCTCGGCGCGACGAATGCTTGCGAACGCCGTGGCGAACTTTGGCCAGGTGCGCTGCGCACGACGCTCCGTGGCGGCAGCGGAATGTTCGCTGGCGTACAACACCGCGCGACCAGCTTCCATGCTCTCAATGATTTCCGTTGGCCATGCCCAAAGCTGCTTGAAACTGCCGCGTTTTTTTGCGGAACAGATCACTGCGCGCACCGCCATCAGCGAGCCGTCGCCCTGCTCGCGCGCAGTCTCGCGGAAGGCGGTTGAACCCGGCGTTTCTTCCGCGATGTACCGCGCGCACTCTTGCCACGGAATGAGTGTCACGAAAATATCCGGACCGATTTCAATTGGCTCCTCCGGCTCTGGGGGCGGCGCTTCCAGCAGCAGACTTGCCACATGATTCAGCAAGATGGCAGCCGCTTGCGAGTGACGCGCAGGCACTTCAAGCATCTCCAATTCCGGAAGACCGCAGCGTAAAAGTCCGGTGGTGAACAGCATCATCGGCACATCATCTTCGTCAGATGTTGCAACGGCGGTGATCGTCCACAGGCTCTCGTCATTCGGAACTGCGTCGGCGGCCAGAAACTGCTCTTCGATTTCTTGGCGCGGCCAACGACGCGCGTTGGAGACATCCAATATGCCCGTGAGCTCCGGTAGCGAACCGGCAAGCATCGCCATCAAATGGAAGTATTCGGCGTGCGCCTCGCCGGGCTCAAGCACGGTCTGCATGCCAACCACCCACTTGCAGGCCGCCATGGCCGGGTCTTCAAGTTGCCCTGGTTCGGCATTGAGCGCGCGTTCAGCCCACAGCACCACCGGCGAATTCACGCCCGGGATATTCACCATCAGCGCCCACAACATGCCTTCATCTTCATCGGGCTCGCTTGACTCCATCTCCACTTCGCGGCCCACCCAGCTTGCCACCGCGCGACCCACTTCATCACGCGTTGGAGCATCGGGGTGCGGCCAGAATCCGACCCATGCGCTGGCGACGGGCGCGGGAAGCTCCCAAGCACTCTCGCTAAGTGGCTCGTCAGTGCCCTCGTCATTGCCGTCATCCGCACCTTCGGCAGCGCTGGTATCGCCATCGGTTTCAGGGTCGCCATCTTGACTCGGCGTATCAGATGAGCCTGGCTCAGGCGCGCTGTCGCCATCGGGCTGCGGGTCGAGGGGCTCGTCATCCGGGGACTTCATTGCGGCGCATCGTAGGGCACACGGCGCCTGAAGTACGCTTCGACCCCTATGTCTGCTGCGAACAACGCTACCGACGGCCACGCTCGCACCCCTGGGCCACCGGGCGGCGCGAACGAGACGCCCTTCCGATACACGGCGGCGTTCGCCAATGCCACCGAAGAACGCTGGCAGGCGCGGCTTGAACAGGCGGAGGCAGCGGGCAGCGGATATCGGCAGCCGAACCCGGGTGAGCCTGGATTCGATGCGTCGCGCCCCAAGTTCTATTGCTTGGACATGTTCCCGTACCCATCCGGCGCGGGGCTCCATGTTGGGCATCCCGAGGGCTACACCGCGACCGACATCATCTGTCGATTCAAGAAGATGAAGGGCTTCAACGTTTTGCATCCCATGGGTTGGGACGCATTCGGTCTGCCCGCGGAGCAATACGCCATTCAGACCGGCGTACATCCAGAGGTCACCACCAAGAAAGCCATCGACAACTTTCGTCGCCAGTTGAAGCGCTTTGGATTCATGTACGACTGGTCCCGCGAATTTGCAACGATCGATCCTGACTATTACAAGTGGACGCAGTGGATTTGGCTCTTGGCATACAGCGCATGGTTTGATCCCAAGGCGAAAGCCGCGCGACCGATCGCTGAACTTGAGGCGACGATCGTCAAGGAGGATCGAGAAATCGCGGTGGCAAATGCTGAGCGTGCTGCGGGCGGCGCGGCCGCCTCTGCGAATGGCGCCAGTGCCAGCGTGACCAAGCGCTGGAGTGCGTGCACGAAGCGGGAACGGCAGGTGTATCTCGATGGATTCCGCTTGGCGTATCTGGGCACGCAAACCGTGAACTGGTGCGCAAAATTGGGCACTGTGCTTGCCAACGAAGAAATCATTGATGGCCGCAGTGAACGCGGTGGTCATCCGGTGGTGCGCATGCCACTCAAGCAGTGGATGTTCCGCATCACTTCCTACGCCGATCGATTGCTTGCTGACCTTGGTTTGGTGGAGTGGCCGGATTCAACGCGCACCATGCAGACCGAGTGGATTGGTCGCAGTGAGGGTGCGGAGATTCGATTTGCAGTGGAGGGTCCGGTGGGTGCTGATCGGGAGTTCCTCTCCGTATTCACCACCCGGCCAGACACGTTGTTCGGTGCCACCTACATGGTGGTCGCACCGGAGCATCCGCTGGTGGCGAGCGTGGTGGCGCGCGGCGGTGATGCGCGGCTTGCGGAATATGTGGCGTGGGCGAAGAATCGCTCAGACATCGATCGCCAAGATTCAAAGAAGAAGACCGGCGTTCCAACTGGCTTGTTTGCAGTCAATCCAGCGACCGGCGAGCGTATTCCCGTCTGGACCGCGGACTATGTGCTCATGGGCTACGGAACCGGTGCGATCATGGCGGTGCCTGCGCACGATGAGCGTGACTTTGAATTTGCCAAGGAGTTTGCGCTGCCGGTGCTGCAGGTTGTCGACATCGCGGGCGTGGCTTGGACCGGCGAGATGGCCACCAGCGGCGAAGGGCGTGCAATCAATAGCACGAACGCGGCGAGTGGACTTTCACTGAACGGCATGACGACCGCCGAAGCGAAACGTGCGGCGATTGCGTGGCTTGAATCGAAGGGCATCGGTGGATTGCGCATCAATTATCGCCTGCGCGATTGGCTGTTCAGTCGGCAGCGCTATTGGGGCGAACCGTTCCCAGTGGTCTACGACGCTGAAGGAAATCACTATCCGGTTTCGGTGGCTGCGTTACCGGTGGCATTGCCGCCGCTTGCTGACTATCGACCAGTGGAAAGCAGTACGCCGCAGCCACCACTTGCAAAGGCGCGTGATTGGACGCACACGACGGCTGGTGCGGCGGGTGTCGACCCGGTGCTCTTGCCAGCTGACACCGCCGTGGTGCGCGAGACCAACACCATGCCAGGTTGGGCGGGAAGTTGCTGGTACTACCTGCGCTACTGCTCGCCGAAAGATGCGCAGGCGTTTGTGGATCCGGCAGCGGAGCGGTATTGGATGTTGTCGCGAAAGAAGAGTGCGCCGGGTGCCGGCCAGCCCGGTGCTGGTGCAGCGGCGTTTGCCGCGCCCACTTCGTATGACGCAGCCACGTGTCACGCCGGCGGAGTTGATCTATACGTTGGCGGCAGCGAGCACGCGGTGCTGCATCTTCTCTATGCGCGTTTCTGGCACAAGATACTCTTTGACCTTGGTCAGGTGAGTACCCCGGAGCCAATCGGCAAGTTGTTCCACCAAGGACTGATCACCAGTCATGCGTACCAGCGCGCCGACCGAACGTTGGTGCCGATCGATGAGGTTGAAGATCGTGGCGAAGGTCAATGCGTGGAAAAATCCACGGGCGAACCGGTGACACAGATTGTTGCCAAGATGTCAAAGAGCCTGCGAAATGTGGTCAACCCAGATGATGTGATTGCCGAGTACGGCGCAGACACGTTCCGTTTGTATGAGATGTACATGGGGCCGCTGGAGGCATCAAAGCCGTGGAATACGCGCGATATTGTTGGCGTGTTCCGCTTCCTACAGCGCGCGTGGCGACTAGCGGTTGATGAGCGCACTGGCGATGTCTTGTGCGCAGCGGTCGCTGATGTTGGTATCGAGAAGCAATTGCATCGGACCATTGCCAAGGTTGGCGAAGACATTGAACGTCTCAGTTTCAACACGGCCATCGCGGCGATGATCGAACTGGTGAACGCAGCAACGCGCCCGAGCGACATGACCGACGCAACCAAGGGCGGCATGACGCGCGATCAGCTAGTGCGATTCGCATGTGTCTTGTGGCCATTTGCGCCACACATTGCCGACGAGATGGGGGAGCGCCTCGGCGTAGCGGGCGGTCTACAAGCAATGCCATGGCCGACGTTCGACCCAGCGATGTTGGTGGACAATGAAGTGGAAATTGCCGTGCAGGTTCAGGGCAAGGTGCGCGCGCGGATCATGGTGCCGACGGCAGCAAGTCCGGCGGAGATTGAAGCCATGGCACTGGCGCACCCACAAGTTGTGCCGCACCTGGGCGCGACACCACCAAAGAAGGTGGTGGTTGTGCCAGGCCGAATGGTCAACATCGTCCTCTAACGAGGCAGTGATTTACTTCTTCTCGGAGATGTACTTCAAGGCCTCACCGACAACGTAGAAGCTGCCGGTCACGCAAATCAGGTCCTCGCGACTCACGCCGCGGATCGCCATGTCGATGGCCTCCGGAACGGTGCGCGCAATTTGGCTCATCTTGCCGGAACGCTCTTGGAAGAGCTTCTGCAAATCTTCAGGACTTGCCGCACGTGGCGTCGAGGACGCACGCGTGAAGATCACCTTGTCGGCGCCGAGATTGACCTTATCAATCATCTCGGCGATGTCCTTGTCCGCGCAGCAACCGAAGACGCACACCATGCTGTCGTACGGAACATGCGCGCCAACGCAACGCATCAACGCATTCACCGCCGCTGGGTTGTGGGCACCGTCACAGAGAACGCGTGGACGGTGCGAAACCACTTCCATGCGCCCAGGGATCTTGGTGGCCGCAAGTCCGGCCGTCAGCTTGTCTTCAGACAGCTCAAAGCCGAAGTTCTTCAGCACATCAACAGCAGCAAGCGCAAGTCCGCAGTTGCTGGCCTGATGCTCGCCCTGGAGCGGCACCGGCACATGCTCAAGGCGACTGTTCTTGGTGTACATGCACACGCGCGTGTGCGGCCCAAGGTCAGGGGTAACGCAGAAGCGGCTGGAGAACTCAATGTCCTTGTTCACAATCCGAAGTTCAGCGCCAACAGATTGTGCCACTTCGCGCATCACCGAATCAACTTCGGGATCCTGCTCGAAGAACAGCGCCGGGACGCCCTTCTTAAAGATGCCCGCCTTCTCCCGAGCAATCAGCGCCTTCGTTCCACCCAACAGCTTGGTGTGATCAAGATCAATCGAAGTCACAATGCTGACGAGCGGCGTGATGACGTTGGTTGAGTCGAGTCGACCGCCAAGCCCCACCTCAATCACCGCAATATCTACGGCCTGCTGCGCGAAATACGCAAACGACACAGCGGTCATCAATTCAAAGAACGTCGCTTGTTCACCCAACTTCTCCGCGGCCTTCGCCACCGAGCGCACCGTGTCCACGAAGTCATTCTTCGGAATCAGGTTCCCATCAATCTGCACGCGTTCGCGCATATCGATGAGATGCGGGCTGGTGTACACGCCCACCGCATAGCCGGAGGCGCGCAGCATTGAAGCGATCATCGCCACGGTGCTGCCCTTGCCGTTGGTTCCTGCAACGTGCACCGTCTTGATCTTTTGGTGCGGATTGCCAAGCAAATCCATCAGCTTGTGCATGCGATCAAGCTTGAAGGTCTCCTCGCCATACTTGGTGGGACGGAGCCGCTCAAAGTCTGGGCGCGCCATCAAGTAGCGCGTGGCCATCATGATGGAGGTAATTTCGTTCGGCTTCGGGCACTCGAACACCGCCGCAGGCTTGGGCTCAACAGTCACAGGCGCCTTGGGCGTGAGCGTGAACGGAGTCCGCGGTGCAGCGGCCGGCTTGCTGGTGGTCTTGCTGGTCACCGTGGTGGTCGACACCTTCAGATTTGTTGCCGGAGGCGTCGAACCCTTGGCAGCAACCGTCTTGGTGACGGGTGCAAACTTTGTTGGTGCCGCTGTCTTCGCGGTTACCGTGGCTTTGGCGGTTGCCGTTGTCTTGGTGGTTACCGTTGTCTTGGTGGTTGCCGTGGGCTTCGCAGTTGCCGTGGGCTTCGCAGTTGCCGTGGGCTTCGCAGCAACGAACGTCACTGCAGCCTTAGCTGCCAGCGAAACTTTCGCCGTCACCGTCGGCTTCAATGCAGACTTCAACGCGGGAACATTCTTCCCCTTGGCCGCTGACTTCACTGTGACTGTCGCTACAACTTTCGACTTGCCGTTTCCGCTTGTCTTAGCGGTGGCGCTTTTTACGGGTGCGAGGCGGGAAACCGTCTTGGAGCCAGCACGCGAAGCGCTAGCGGAGGTCACCTTTGGCATAGACCAGCATTCTAACGAAACAACGCATAAAACGCGAATTGCCGCACGCTAATCGTTATACTGCAGACAGTTACATCATCGCCACTCATGCCGCGGATAGCGCCGTTTGAGTTCCTTTTTCACCTCGGGGTACAGCCGCTCCCAAAAGCCGGGGAGATCCTCGGTCACCTGCAATGGTCGCCGATTCGGCCCAAGCAACTCCAGCACCACCTTCACTCGACCACCTGCCACCGTCGGATGTCCAGCGAAGTCATAGAAGTCCTGAATCTTCCCGCGCCCGCGCGGTGGCTTGCCCTCTGCATACTCAACCTTCATCTTCCATCCACTCGCCAACGCCAACGCCGCAGGCGCTGCTCGCTCAACAAACTGCTGCTCATCCCAGGAAAGCGCGCTGCGAAATATGTCGAGCACCGGACGCGAGTCAAGATCCGAAGCCCGCGCACATCCCTGCGCGATCTCCGCTGCTAGCACCCCCATATCGTCGGCGTCATAGGTGATCAGCCCGCGTTCGGGAAACCACGCCGCAACGCATCGCACCCGTGCGATCCACTGATCAACGGATTCGTCCCAGGTTGCTGGCCGTAGTTCGCCGCTCGCCACGCGCGATGCCAACTCGTCATGCGCAGCGGCTTTGGCCTCGCGCCCCCGCAAGGGGCGAACGATCTGCGCAAACACAATGCCATCAAACACACGTTCTTCAAATTCTGCGGCCGCGCCAAGTTCATCGCTAAATCGAATCTCGGTCTGCGTAGAAACTCGATCAGGCATCGCGTGCTCAACCCACTCAACCTCCAAGGGCGTGACCATGCCAAGCGACTGATGCACTTGATCACCGCGTCCACCCTCGCGCACTTCAAGTGCCAAAATGAAGCCCATTCCACGCTGAATACTGGTTGGATCGATACTTACCTTGCGGCGCCCAGGCATGGCACAATGCGGTCGTTGCGCATCCATCCGCCAACCGACATGATCAGCAAATCCTGCAAGTAGCGCACGGGAAACCCGCGCAAACGAATCGCCAGCGAATGCCGCGGTCGCGCCGATCTCATCATCACCACTCGCGGCGGCTCGCACCAACTCCCGTGCCGCCGATGCCACCTCGCGACACGCGCCCAGCGAAGCCTCTACGCCCTCATGTCGCGCGTTGCGGAATCCACTGGCCTCCACGCGCAACAACAATTCTTCGCGTGCAGCGATGTCACTCGGCGGCTCGCCATCCGGTGTCAATCGCACCAATTGTGCCGCCCCGCCACTCTGCACGACATCTCGGTCGGAAACAATGGCGCACCAACGCGCCGCGCGCTCCAAGACGCCAAGCGATGCCGCCTCGACCAACACGCGCCCAAGCCGTGGATGCACCGGAATGCGCGCGAGCCGACTTCCAAGCGCGGTCAACATTCCATCAGCTTGGAGCGCGCCAATCGATTCAAGCGTCCCGCGTGCGCGCAACACCGCGTCATCACTCGGTGGGTCAAGCCACGGAAATTTCTCAAACGGACCGAACCCCATGGAGAGCACCATCAACATTGATTCCGCGAGGTCAATACGGCGCACCTCAGGCGTTTCCGCGGCAGGCCGCTGCGCTTGCTCCCACTCCGTCCACAAACGCACGCACACTCCCGGTGCTGTTCGCCCCGCTCGACCGGAGCGCTGATCGGCACTGGCGCGGCTAATCGCCTCAGTACGCAGGGCATTCAGTCCGCGGCGCGGATCCACGCGAAACACTCGCGCTAACCCAGAGTCAACCACCATGCGAACACCAGGAATGGTGATCGACGTCTCAGCCACGTTGGTAGCCACAATGACCTTGCGCCGACCACGCGCAGCGGGTGCAACCGCCGCGTCTTGTCGATCAGCCGGCATTGATCCATGCAGCGGAACCACATCAAACGCGCTGCCTCCAGCAATCACCCGTAGTTCGGCGCGCACCGCATCCACAGTGCGATCAATTTCAAAGGCGCCCGGCATAAATACCAACGCATCGCCTTCGTGTCCTTCATCAACCAACCGTCGCACCGCACGCGCTGCGCGCTCCCACACCGGCACGCCTTCCGCCCCCGGCTCGTAGCGAACACTCACTGGATATGCGCGACCTTCCGCCGTAAGTACTGGCGCATTGAGATATGCGGCTGCCTGCCCTGCGTCCATGGTTGCGCTCATGGCAGCCACCATCAATGCCGGGCGCTGTTGGCGCGCAGCACGGACCACTCCAAGTGCAAGATCAGCAAACACACTGCGCTCATGAAACTCATCGAGCAACACACAACCAATGCCCTTGAGCAATGGATCGCGTTGCGCCTGGCGCAAGAACACCCCTTCGGTGACAAATCGAATGCGCGTCCGCGGTCCGACCACGCGCTCGAATCGCGTTTGGAATCCGACATCTTCACCGAGGACCACGCCCATCTCTTCGGCCACCCGCCGGGCGGTCATGCGTGCCGCCAAACGACGCGGCTCCAACACCACAATCTGCCCATCGACGAGCCCGGAACGCGCCAAAATCTGTGGAACTTGCGTGGTCTTACCGCTTCCCGTGGCAGCCGTCAGCACCATGGCGCGCGCAGTGCGCATGCATTCGGTGATCTCGGCCGCGGCGCGCAATACCGGCAATGCGCCATCCGCACCCGCACCCGAGCCGCCGTCGCTCGCGCGCGCGCCTGTCACTGTCCAGTCAGCATGCGCGTGCGCACCGCGTCCATGAATCGCGAAATCTGCGCCTGCTCGCGCGGACTGGAAGCCGGCTCAACTTCCTTCTCCCAGAATCCAAGGAATCGATCCGCGCCCTTGTCACTCAAGCTCTTGCCCTTCATGCGCTCACGCTGACGCTCTTCGCCGCGCTTCGCTTCCGCGCGCGCGTTGGTCATGATGTCTTCGTTGGTGCTCTCTGACTCCTTGCCAGTAGCGGTGGTCTCTGCAAAGCGGAACCAATCAGCTACCCACTTGTCAATGAATGCCCCGCGCTCACCAGCTGGCAAGTTCACGTAGGTAGCAGCACCTTGGATCAAGATGTCCTTGGCGAGAATTCGCACGTTCTGCGTCATCTGCTCGCGCACCTTGCCGGTAACACCCGCCAAGAACGCCGAAGCCACCACACTGTCCTGCTGGTTCATACCGCGGAAACGACCGATGAACTGCTGCACATACTTGACGCGCTCGTCCACCGAAAGCATGTTGAAATCATCGGTCGTGAAGTAGCCAAGCACGTTGTCCACTGGCGAATCAAAGATGGAGGGCGGGGCCTTCCAGCGCCCAGCAAACCACCACCATGATCCACTTGCCAACAGCGCCACAACAAGTGCGGCGGCAAAGGAAGCAACAATCTGCGAACGGTGCTCTTCCCAAAGCTCCCCGATATCCATGTCACGAGATCTGATTGATTCCATCAAGTTCATGGTGTAGCTCCGGTTTCGGCGTCCTGCGAAAGGTCTTCCGCCATTCGCGCACTGCCGTCAATATAGACGCCGTTCCGCTCCACGCCAACGCGGCGATGGCGATCCTGGCTATCAGTCAGAAGTGGATACCGCGCTGCCTCGCGCTCAAAGAACTCGGTCATCGCGCGCGCCTCTGCATCTAACCGAACGGTCATCAATCGATCCATCGATGTAGTCGTTGGATCAAATGACATCAGTAATGTCACTACATCCACTTGCACAGCGGGTGTGTAACGCAGCAAGCCCGGCAAGTACATGTAACTGGTTCCAGTTGAAAGCGACTCTTCATCCTTGTCAGAGGGGCAAATCCATGACGAAGAATCCGCTGGCATAAAGCCCGAAAGAAAGTTTGGCAACCCGCCGTCGATACCCGCATCGGTGACCACCGGCAGGAATTCACACATGGGCAGGCGACCGCTGTTCTGCTGCCGATACGAATCCACCGCAATGAAATCTTGGCGCAGATTGGAGAGGCACCCCGCATTCTGACTTTCGCGCTGAATTCCGCGCGCGCTCGGAACAATAATCCCAATGAGAATTCCGATGATGGCAACCACCACCAAGAGTTCAACGAGAGTGAACGCTTTCCGACTCATGAACGGCATTCTAGGCACCCCGGCTCATGCAGCAAACATGGCTTCCACGAACCTATCCGGGTCAAAGGGCTGCACATCGTCGGGCGTTTCGCCAACTCCAACAAGTTTCACCGGCACGTCCAGCGCATCGCGAATGGCCACCACAATGCCGCCCTTGGCAGTTCCATCAAGCTTTGCTAGGAATATTCCGCTGACATCACATGCCGCCTTAAATGCCGTTGCCTGTAACACCGCGTTCTGGCCACTGGTGGCATCGAGCACCAAGAGAATCTCGTGCGGCGCGCCGGGAATCTTCTTAGCAAGGACATTCCTGATCTTGGTCAGTTGCCGCATGAGGTTGTCTTGTGTGTGCAGACGTCCCGCCGTGTCGACCAGCAAAACGTCAACTCCGCGCGCAATCGCAGCCTCCGCTGCATCAAACGCCACGGCTGCAGGATCCGCTCCTTGCGCACCCTTGACAAGGTCCACACCAAGGCGCCGCGACCAGGTTTCCAGTTGCGCCACGGCGCCCGCGCGAAATGTATCGGCGGCAGCCAGCAACACACTTCGACCGTCATCCTTCAAACTCTTAGCGATCTTGGCAACGCTGGTGGTCTTGCCGGCACCGTTGATCCCGACCACGAGCACGACGGTTGGCTTGGAAGCCGCCACCGCAATCTCACGCGAACCAGATGCCAAACGTGCCTTCAGGCGCGCCTTGAGGAATTCAATCGCATCCTCTCCGCGCGGCACACGGCCCGAGCGAAACTCCGCGCGCAACTCCGCAGCGATTTCGCGCGCGGCACGCACCCCGACATCAGCAGCAACCAAGGTCCGCTCAATATCGTCGATCAGTTCCTCACTGAGCGTGCGGCCATGCAGAATGGAACGAAATCCGGCGCCGAATACCTCGGCCGTCTTCTGCAAGCCACGCTTGATCGCATCGACCGCGGCACGAAAGAACATCTCAGCCTTCCCCCACGGCTTCCGCATCGCCAGCGGCGGCATCGTCATCGCCACCCACGCCGTTCATGATCTTGTCGAGCACCCCGTTGACGAACTTGCCGCTGTCGGCTGTTCCAAATTCCTTCGCTAACTCGACAGCATCGCTGACCACTTTGCGTGGCGGCTCGGATGATTGACGCAGTTCGTACCAACCCAAGCGCAGCAAATTTCGATCAACCACTGGCTGCCGGTGCGGCGGCCATTCGCGGGCCAAAGTTGCGATTTCACGGTCGGCATCGTCATGGAATTCCCACGCCAGCGCAGCAAGCGCCATGCCACGCTCAATGTCGCCAACAGTTGCGTGATCGGTATCGGTTTCCGCTTGTGACATGCCCACCAACGCGCCATCGGAACTCTGCCCGGCGTCCAGTTGATACATGGCCTGCAGAGCGCAACGACGCATCGCGAGTGTCGCTGCACCTCCAGGAAGTCGTTCGTGCCCACCAGCCGCCCCGGCGCCAGTGGTTCGTTCATTGCTAGTCATTGGCGGAGGTCCTCACAAGCGCGCACACAGGCGAGCGCAGCGGTCATTGCTTCCGCGCCTTTGTTACCGATCTCGCCACCAGCACGCGCGCGCGCCTGCTTCAAATTCTCAACAGTCAACACTGCCAAACCGACCGGCTTGCCGCGCCTCACGGAAATGCGCGCCAACTCACTGGTCACGGCTTGACCAAGGTGCCGATCATGTCGCGTCTCCCCGCGCACGATGCACCCGATCGCTACCGCCGCTGCAATGCCTGCACGCGCGAGCGCCGTGTCAATGAGCAGCGGAATTTCAAATGCGCCCGGGGCCTGCAAACGAACGATGTCCGATGCTTGGCCGCCAAGCCGCAGAAACTCGGCAGTGGCTGCCAATTCCATTGCCTCGGTAATGTCACGGTGATACGCGCTCACCACGATCGCCACGCGAAGCCCGCGTGCGTCCGCAGGAATAGTGCTGTCAGCCTTCATTTCGGTAAGGATCTCTGTTGAATCTCAGAACAAGCAACTTGCTTCAGGAGCACACGCAAACTGACGCGCCCGGCGGTTCCGGGCGGAATGCCCACCGTTGGGCTGATGATCGTAGCAGCGCCCCGTTACCATGACCCGGTGCGTCCAGTTGCCGAGCGCATCCTCGACGCGTTTCAACTGACGCGGCTCTCCCTCGCGTTCGGCGCGGTGTGCGAGCTGTGGCTGGTGACGCTGCTCACACGTGCCGACCCGCGGTACGTGCACCTACCGCTTTATCACATGCCACTTTGGAAGGCACTGGCGTGCACCGCGCTGGTTGCGATCGGTCTGTTCAGTTTTGCAGCCAGTCTGAATGATCTCCTTGATGTTCGCCATGATCGCCGCTTCAGTCCGGAACGACCGCTTGCAGCTGGCCGCATCCGCACCTCAAGCGCGGCGCTGCTTTCGTTCGGCGCATTGATGACGGCCGTGATTTCGGCAAGCACACTGGGCGAGCCCGCGTTGATCTTGACGGTTGCCGTTGCCGCGGCAGTCATGTTCTATGACGCCATTGGCAAACACATTCCATCCATTGGCATCGTCACCATCGGCCTTCTGCATGCAGCCAACATGCTGATCCCCAACTGGACGCTGACGTTCACGTTGCCGATCTGGTGGTCCATGTCGCACGCGGTGGCCATTGCTGCCAGTGTGCATCGATACGAAGACAAGCGCCCGTACTTTGGAACCAAGCGCATTCTGTCATTGGTGGCAGTCTGGTTGTTCTGGTCGATCGCCCTCCTTGGGGGGGGAGCGCTCGCCGCTCGCAATTCCGCGGGCGGCTACTGGCCGCAAGTGGCGCGTGGTGATGAACTCATTGGCTCGGGTCCGATCGGAATCATTTGGCCCGTCCTCGCGCTCGCTGGATTCCTACTCCTGGTGCGCGCAAAAGTGGCGGGATCGCCCGGTGCTACTGGCGCTGAACGACTGCGTCGCTACGGCGCCATGTGGCAAGCCGTCTACGCGGCGGCATGGCTGATGGCTGCCGGGCTACAAGCCGAGGCGCTGGGCATGGCCGCGCTCGCCCTGGCTGGGATCGTGGCGATGACCCTGCTAAAAGAAATCAACGGATTGAGCGGGCGCCCGATCAGTTGGCGGTGAACCGCCCGCGGCTCAAGTAGCCTTCCGCGCGTGCCCCGCGCGTCCATTACCACCATGCGAAGTTTGGCATCCATGATCGGTTGCCTCAGCATCACGGCGGTTCTATCGACCGCGCATGGACAAGTGGAACGAGCACGCGTCGAAGGTGATCGATTGGGCGGATTTGTCATTCCCACCGAACCTGGTGTGTGGCCGATCACGCTTCGTTCTACCAATGCACACGTCTGGAAAGTGGACAGCACGCAGCGTGTCTATCTCACCGGACGCGTCGGTGTGAACCTTGGCACCTACGACTTCACTTCCGAGCGCGCGGTCATCTGGATCGAACGGATTCCAAGTGCCAAGGGACTGATCACGCAGATCGCTGTGTGGTTCCCGGAAACAATCGAGCCCACCAAGGCGGCGGGTCTCGGCGCGGGCGGTTCGAATCTCTTCATCACTGCCAGTACCTACGGCGAGGTCTCGCTCTCGGCGGTGCTCTTTGAGCCAACCGCTCCTGCGGCCAACGAAGACCTGGCGCGCGCGCAACAGCGGCTCGCCGCATACTTGGTTGAACTGAGCGCCAAGCCACCGGCGCTGCGCATTCTTCCTGAAGTACTTCGACCGCCGCGTCCGCCCAAGCCGGCCCCCATGGTGGTTGGCGAAAACGCACCACTCGACCGAAGTGTTGCGGCAAAGCTGGAAGCAGCTGCGCAGCCCGGCGCTGCACAATTGATGGCGCAAATGCCGGCCGCCCCGCCAATTCCAGTGGTTGCTGGCGAAGCGATTCCCGGCTCATCATCGCGACCAATTGTTGCCCCGGACAGCATGGTGTCATTTGCCGCCGAGCAGATTGATGCTGACGCGCAGACGGATCAAATTGCACTCACCAAGGGCGTGACCATCGATGTGTTGCCGCGGTTTGAAGGCGGCGCATCACGAGCGCTGCAAATGCGCGCTGATCGTGGGGTGGTGTTTCTGAAGAAGGGAACACTCGGCGCACTCAAGGGTGGATCCACTGAAACCACCGCTGAGTCCGTGGCTGGCATTTACCTGGAAGGTGATGTCTACGCCACTGACTTCAAGTACGTGATCCGCGCCCGCCGTGCCTACTACGACTTTGCTACCGGCAAAGCCAGCATGGTGGACAGCGTGCTCCGCACCACCGCTCGAGGCGGCATACCACTGATTGCACGCGCCGCGGAATTGCGCCAGTATTCGCAGCAGCAGTTTGAAGGCAATGACATTCAGATCTCCATGAGCGAGTTCTTCGAGCCGCATCTTTCCATTGGCGCCGATCGTGCCACCATCACCGAAGCCGAGGGCGCCGACGGCGGAACCATCAGCAAACTGCGCGCTGACAACGTGACTTTCAAGTCTGGCGCAGTGCCATTCTTCTGGCTGCCCACCTTCGCATCCGAAGGCGACATGATGCCGCCCATTCGAGCCATCGGTGGCAACTACAACGAATTGACCGGCGCACAAATCTACTCGGAATGGGACCTGTTCTCACTCATGGGGATTGCCAAGCCGCGCGACACTGACCTGAATCTGGTGCAAGAAACGCTCACCAATTACGGTGTTGGCGGCGGCGTTCGCGGCAAAGTAGGTGCTGCGAAGGTTGACGCACTGATCGTCGCCGACTTCGGAAATCCCGAGCAGACCTCCGCGGGTGAGGAAGTGGTCGCCACCGACTCCATTCGCGGCACATTCAATCTGTCGCGCGAATTTGTGTTCTCCGATACGTCGAAGTTGGAATTGCGCACTTCCTACGTCACCGACGAGAGCTTCCTGCAGATCTGGCGGCAGCAACAATTTGCCACTGAGTTTCAGCGCGAAACCAGCACCTACTACGTTGACCGCGGCGACCGTTCGGAGTTCTCTGCACTTGGAGCAATTCCCACCAACGACGTGATCACCAATAGTTCGCAGTTGGCATCACGGCCATACCAGGTGCGCAAATTCCCCGAGGTTGCCTACAAGCGTTGGGGCGACACGCTGTTTGGCGATTCCATCGTCTGGCAGCAGGAATACAACTTGAACCTGATGGCGCTGGAGTTCGGCCGCGGTTCACAAGACACCACTGGCGTACGACCCAATACGTTCAACCTGAACGGCCAAACCTATGCGCCCGGCAAGACGTTCACCAATGCCACCACGCTGACGGATCTGTACGAATCAAGTGGATACAACGGCGATACGGTCTCGCGCATCTTCACCCGCCAAGAACTCTCCTCAACATTTGGCGGTAATGGCTGGAAAATCACGCCATTTACCTCCGCGAACGTCTTTGGATACATCAGCGGTGATCGCACCAGTTACAACACCGAAGCGGAAGATTTCCGCGCCATCATCGCTACCGGCTTCCGCTCCAGCGCCGACTTCACTTCTAACTTTGATAAGTTTGAAGTGGCAACACTTGATCTGCACCGCATGCGCCATGTGCTGACTCCGTATGTCAATACCTGGGCGGGTTACAACTCCACCGACGACCTTGCCTACGCCATCTACGATCAAGAGATGGAAGGCGCCACCGGCGGCGCTGTGGTGCAAGCTGGACTGAAGCAACGCCTGCAAACCATGCGTGGCGGTCCAGGCAATTGGCAGTCCGTCGATTGGTTGATGTTTGATGTTGGCATCATGTGGAACGAAAGCGGCGACGACTTAGCACGTAACTACACCGACGGCGCCAAGTACAAGCAGAGTCTGTTCCCGCAGTATTTCGCGTGGCGCCCGGAATTGAGTCAGTGGGGTCGTAACGCGTACAGCAGCTTCCAATTTGCGGCGAGTAGTTCGTTGACCCTGCGTGGCAGCATTACCTATCTGCTCGCCGATGATCTGCCCTCGGATGGCACCGGTGCATTCGGTCTTGCCAGCGCTGGCCGCGGTTCGATCGGTGCCACCATGCAACACTCACCGGATGTTTCAACATTCATCGAATACCGTGGCATCAACAACTTCGCGCCGGAGAGCGTGTACCTCTCTGACTCGTTGCTCTCTGGTGGCGTGAACTACCAGATCAGCAAGGCTTACACGGCGTCGTTCATTCCAACCTACGACCTCGAAGAGAACGACTTCCGCCTGTTCACCGCCAATTTGAGCCGCGAAATGCCTGATTTCACGCTGCTCGCCACCATTGGCTATGACGCCATTCAGGACCAGTATTTCGGTGGAATCAATATCGCTATCGGTGGCAAAACAAGCGCCATGCCCTTCACGACGCAAGCGATCAACCGCTGAGAATGCTGCAACCCGCACCACGCGGCCTTGTTAATCAAAGAGCTCTTCCGAACGCGCGGGCGGTTCGATGCCCACGTGTCGGAACGCTGCATGGGTCAACCGGCGACCCTGCCGAGTGCGCGCCAAGAATCCCACCTGCAACAGGTACGGCTCCACGACATCTTCAAGCGTGAGCGCATCTTCACCAATCGTGGCTGCGATCGCTTCCAGACCGGCCGGACCGCCTCCGTAAGTAGTGGCCAAGGTCCGCAAGTAGCGACGGTCAAGTTCATCAAGCCCCAGCGCATCGACGCCTTCAAGAGCAAGCGCGTCGTCGACCACGCGAGTGTCAAGTCGCCCGGCGGCGCGCACCGCGGAGAAATCCCGCACGCGACGCAAGAGCCGAAGCGCCACGCGCGGTGTCCCGCGACTCCGTTCGGCAATTGACTGCAAGGTGCTTGCGGGAATTCCATCCATCCGCAACAACCCGGCGGCGCGCGCCAAGATGGCAACAATGTCCGTCACCGGATAGAAGCCAAGGTTGTGGGCAATTCCAAAGCGTGATCGCAGCGCCTGCGTCAACAGACCAGAGCGCGTCGTTGCACCGATCAGCGTGAACGGACGCAGCCCGATCGTCACCACCTTGGAATTCATACCGCTATCGACAGTGAAGTCGATGCGAAAGTCTTCCATAGCGGGGTAGATGTATTCCTCAACCGCCGTGGGCAGACGGTGGATCTCATCAATGAAGAGGACATCATGCGCCTCCATCTTGGTGAGTGTGCCGATCAAATCGGCCGCTTTGGTGAGCGCGGGGCCGCTGGTCACATAGGCGCGGGTGCCCATTTCTGCGGCAATCACATGCGCAAGCGTGGTCTTACCAAGCCCAGGTGGACCATGCAGAAGCACATGCTCCATCGGTTCGCCGCGACCCTTGGCCGCTTCGATGGCAATGCGAATCCGCTCAATCAGATCACGCTGACCAACGTACTCATCAATGCGAACAGGACGAAGCGCACCGGTTGCCTGCTCGGCGTCAGTGGCTTGTTCTGCTGCTGAAACGATGCGTTCGCGTGCCATGCCAACGAAGTCCGTCAGAACTGAACCTGCGGAGCGTTGCGCTGCGCCGGATCATCCACTTCAAAGAATGGCATGTCTTGGAACCCGCACATGCGGGCAATGAACAGTGCAGGAAATTGCCGTGCAGTGGAATTGAAGGTCTGCGCCGCGCCGTTGTATCCGCCACGCGCTCCAGCGATTCGATTTTCAACCTGCGAGAGCTCGCCCTGCAATTGCAAGAAATTCTGATTGGCCTTCAGATCTGGATACGCCTCGGCAACAGCCATCAGGCGACCAAGTGCACCGCCCAGGCCTTGTTCTGCCTTGAGGCGCTCGTCCATGTTCATGCCGGGACGTACCGCAGCGGCGCGCGCAGAGATGACGCTTTCAAAGGTCTGCTTCTCGTGCGCCGCGTAGCCCTTGACCGTATTGACGAGGTTTGGCACCAGATCATGGCGACGCTTGAGTTCAACATCAATACCACTAAACGAACCCTGCGCAGCAATGCGTGAGCGCGTGAGTGTGTTGTAAACACCAATGCCCCACAGCACGAGCCCCAGTGCTACAACGGCGATCAAACCAATGATTCCCAGCGCGATGATTCCGATTCCTGCACCCATCGAAGTCCTCCTTGCGCCAGCGAATGCCGGCGACACGGTAAACGATACCCCAATCAGCGCTTCCGGCCTTTCGATGAATTCGCAAGTCGCAGCACCGCGGCAAACTCCGCGGCGGTGACCGGCGTCACGCTGAGGCGATTTCCCTTCTGCAGCGCAACCATGGACTGCAGGGCGGCTGCGGTGCGCAATTCTTCCAGCGCCACCACCTGCGTGAAGCACTCCACGAATTTGAGGTCACGCATCATCCACCGGGGCGCCGTGCGTGTTGACTTTGGGTCGTGGTACTCGCTCTTGGGGTCAAACTGGGTCGGATCAGCGCGCGCCTCGCCCACCACCTCGGCAACGCCGGCGACACCGGTCGGTTCCGCGTTGGAGTGGTAGATCAACACTCGATCGCCGGGCGACATGGAATCGCGCATGAAATTGCGCGCTTGGTAGTTACGAATGCATTCCCAGCCCGTCACGCCGTCGCGGCGCAGGTCAGTGATGGAATAGACGGTGGGTTCGGTCTTGCAAAGCCAGTAGGAAGGCATGCACCGAGGATATGCTCGTCGCAGATGCTCGTCGCGATTCTCAGCGCTGCACTCATGACCGCGCCGCCCGCTGCGGGTGCGCCGGACGCCGCGCCACCGAATCCACCAGTGACGCCAGCGCCCGAAGTACCGATCGCCCCACCTGCAGCGGCTCCAACCAGTAACCCTGCCACGCCAGCACTTGCCACCGCGCGCCCCGCGCATGGCAACGGCGCCAATCCCAGCCGCGACGCACGCAGCGCCGCTCGCGCCACAGCTGAGTCGGAACTCATGGCCACGTTGGTGCCAGCGCCGTCCACGGCCGAGGAGATGCGCGCCACCGCCGCAGCCCTGGGGGCTGAACCGGGCGCGAAAGATTCTTTGGATTCGTTGATCCTGCAGTACGAGTCGCTCACCAAGGTGTCGTACGCAAACGCATCTGCGCTTGTCCACTCACGATTGTCTGCTGCCTACCGAAGTGCCACTGCTACTGGAGCTTTGGAACCAATGGCTGGTCCAGAGCTTGCCGCACTTCTGGAAGCAACCATTGACTGGCGCCGCACACTTGCTGCGGCGGACATGGAATTCATCACGCGTGCCGCAACGCTTCGAACAAGCGACCCCGCACAACTGCCTGGAATGGCGTTGTTCATGCGCGTGGTCAAGCGTGATGATGTACCCGCCAATGACCCCGCCGCGGCTGTTCGTTTACCGGATTTACTGGACGAATCCGGAATCACGGGCATGGATCGCCGCCGAATTGAGGGCGCGCTGGAACGACATTGGTCACGCCTTGCCGGCGTCATCGCTGCGCGGCGTGTGGAACTGATGAGCACCGCTCTTGATCGAGCACGGCTTGAAGAATCCTGGGGACCGGCCTGGGAACTCACCGCTCCACAGAGCACGATCGACGAACGAATTCGCTTGCTCGACCAGTTCGCAGCACGCGATCGCGCGTCGGAAGCACCATTGCGTGCCGCCAATCATGATGCCGCGCTTGCGCTCTTAAAAATGCTTCCGGCGCCCGCGGCGGACCTCCTGCGTGATGCGGCTGATCGATCGATCTGGCCGTGGATCTTTGATTCCGAAAGTGCACTTGAACTGGCGGTAACACGCGCCACGGAGATCGGCGGGCCATCACTGGGCGAGCCGCTCACTGCCATGATGTACGACCTGCAGTTGCGATTGAATGCATCGCGTCGCGAACTGAGTAAGCGTGCTGCCAACTCGGAGGAGCTTGACGCCATCGTGGCGAGTGCGCAATCCGGCGCGCCGCCACAGACGGTGGTTGCGCTTCTGGGAGCGCAGCGGCGCTTGCAAGAATTGATTGACAAGCGGCGCCGATTGGTGCGGGACACCGCTGTTCGTATGGAGCAAGCGTCATCCGGTGATCCACGAACGCGTGCGATCTTCGCGGAGCGCATCATGGCGTGTGACGCGGAAACGCGCACCGCGCAATGGCGACTGCGAGGGATCGATGATCGCATCGCCCAACTCAACGCCGGCGATTCGGCGAGCGATCAGTCCACTGATATGGATGAACCGACAACGAGTGGTGGTAGTGCGAAGGATCGATGAGTCATCAATGGTGAACCCAAACCGCTTCATTCATAACCATCGCCATGAATTGGCAACCGTGGCGCTTGCATTTGCATGCATCGTTGCGTTTGTCGCTGGCCCACAGGCGACCACCGCTGCGCCGCCAACGGCCGCTCCTGCCCCCACGCCCGCGCTCACGGCACGGGTCGATACCGCGCGTGGCACATTTCGAATCACCTTGCGTGTGGCCGAAGCTCCCATCTCCTGCGCCAACTTTGTCAATCTCGTGCAGCGCGGCGCGTATGACCGGAGTGCCTTTCATGATTGGACGCGTGTCTTGCGCCAAAGTGGCGGGCCGAGTCAGTCGTTCGACCCGGGCTACACCATTCGCCGTGAATTCAGCGCCAAACTCATGTTTGAAGGGCCAGGCATGGTGGCGATGCAGAAGTCTCCTGATGGCCAGCGCGCGCACGGAACACAGTTCTTCGTGACCGTGAAGGAGCAATCGCGTTGGAATTTGGATATTCCCATCTTCGGCACGGTTGCATCGGGCCAAGCCGTGGTTGATGCGCTGGTAAAAGGGGACGCCATCACTCAGATCGTGATTGAAGGCGATCCCGCTCCGCTGCTGCAACGTTTCGCCAACGAACTTGCCGAGTGGAACACCGCCCTTGATGCGGCCATCAGTCAAGCGCACTTGCCGGCTCTGCGAACAGTTTCGAATGCTCCCGCAGCAGGAGGGACGCCTACGGCGCCAATCGCTCCATCCGCGCCACTTGCGCCATCCGCGCCGGTTGCTCCACCGCCACCCTCTGCGCCCCCCGGCTCACCCCGCCCCTAATTCCAGCTCTCACCCTTCGGCCAATCGGCGCTGTGCTGGCGTTCCGCCATGCAAATCAAGCGCTCCAAATCCACAATTGCATCGCGCACAATCCCAGCGCGGCGAAATGCATTCGGTTCGGCCAACAATTGATATCGAGCTTCTGCATTGCGTACCAATGCATACCCCGCCACTTCAATGGCGGCATGAGTCGGCACGTCATCACGAGTAAACCAATCGCGTACATGACGCGCCGCAATAACGCGCTCCAAGCGCGGCCGCGCAAGCAATGCATGCATCGCCCGGCGCACGCGCATCATGCGCGGACGGTTCATATCGAGTGGCTCCAGCGGCTCCAAATCCGCCATGCGGTACGGCCGTGAATCGTCTGCTTCATGCATCGCAACGATCTTTGCACGAGCAACCCCGTGCAACATGATGTCATGTCGGCCATCCGGCAGGCGTCGATGCTGAACGATCCGGCCCACGCACACCACCGGCCGGAGCGCGGGCGCGCCTGCGTAGGAATCACGCCATGCCTCACCTGCAAAGGTTGCCATCGCAATCGGGGCCGCATGGTCAAATTCGCCCGTCAGTGAAGCTCCAAGTGCATCAACCACCATGCTCCGATAGCGCGGCTCAAACACATGCAGTGGCTGTAATGCATGTGGCAGCAACGACACGGTTGGCAGCGGGAAGAGCGCTACCGGCTGCGAGAAATCAACTGCATCGGCGTCGAACATGCACTGAATAGTAGGCAGTCCACGCTCACGGCGTTCGAGTGCGCAGTTCGATACAACCCTCGCCACTCTCGCGCCGAATATCCCGGCGCCGGCTGACTACCTCGCGCCATGCGTCGAGTACGCCAAGCCGATCCAACGTGGCAACCGCCGTGCTACCCAGGAGGTCGCATTCTGCCGCAGGAACCAAGCCATCGGAGAGGATCTTCATGCGCCGCCACAGTTCCCGGCGCTGGCTGCGCAGTGGGTTGGAGGCATCCACCAGTCGGTCGTGGGTGGCCCGCTCTTCTTCACCCATGAAAGCAATCGGCGGCGCTTCAAGGACAGCGGTGCCGAGTCGACCCCACTCCTGCCAAAATCCAGCCAGATCAGCCACTGTTGCCGAACGCCGCTGCATGCGTGGCACCACAAATGGCAAGCCAAAGAGATCAATATCCGCACCACCAGCGGCACGGCGCAAATCAAGCAATCGGCGCACGTTCGCCAGCGCATCTTCATAGCGATCGAATCCCATAGTGTCGCGGTATGTGTGCGCGCACGCCGCATGCAATTCCACGCTGACAACATCAACGCCAGCATCAACCATCGCGCCAATCACTCCGGACGACGCCAGCAATTCGGTACGCACATGCACTGCGCGCACTCCCGCATTCTTCGCCATGCGAATGAAGGTTGGAAGCTCCTGATGACGCATCGGATCACCTAGGCCAGCGAAGCTGATGACCACATCGCGTGCGTCAATCAACTGTTCCAGAATGCGCTCCATGAGCGCATGAGTCATCGGTGGTCGCTGAATAGTGCCATAGCGATGCGGACTTGCACTGCCGTTGGCGAAACGACCGGTGCACAACTCAATGAGTAAGTGCTGCGGAGCAAAGGTCGGCAGCGCTGCATATTGCCGCTCCAATGCTGGGATGATTTCCGCCCACCCTGGAAATGCACTGCCACTTTCTGGCAGGATCGGCTCCAGTCCACGGCGCATTCGCAGTTTGGAACGCGGCGAATCAAAGATGGCGCGCACGGTTGCGATGCGTGCAGCAAACGGCGCGTGCACCACCCAGCGCGGCGAACTGCGCAAGTCGTAATTCCACTTCCCGCGCAGCCCAGCCATGGCTCCCACCGTTGCGCCCGGGCCTCGCTCCGCCAACGAACGCAGTGCGTCAACACCCGCAGCGCACGGCGAAAGCCCCGGTGGAGCATCGCCAAAGACCACGCCACGGCGACCGACTGCCTCAAAGCGAGTGGCTACATCCTCAATGCCAGCACCTCCATCAACCAGCACCAGTGGCCAATCGGCGCCAATGATCATCGCCCCGTCAATTCGACGCGCCGCAAGACAATCTGCAATCGCCTGCGGCGCCAACATCTCATCAAACACGGTTGCGCCGCCGATGCCACCACCCCACGTGGAATCGCACCACAATCGACTTGCCGCAATGGATTGCCACTCCGGCCCACGCAGCGGGCACGTGCATGCTTCCACTTCTATCGGAACGCGCACACGAACATTTCCAATCAGGTCCTTCATGGCATCCGGCGCATCAGTGAGAACAATGATGCGCTCAATGCACTGCGCGCTGGCCATGCGTTCAATAGTGCGCACCAGTACTGGTCGACCACCAAATTCGCTATCCAAGTGGCGCGGCACCCCGGTACCACCAAACTGC
This sequence comes from Phycisphaera mikurensis NBRC 102666, assembly GCA_945878575.1. Lineage (GTDB taxonomy): Bacteria > Planctomycetota > Phycisphaerae > Phycisphaerales > SM1A02 > UBA966. The sequence goes on from CAMDUB010000001.1 coordinate 128,782, forward strand.
GAATCAGCAACAATGAGTCCAACAATGGAGCGCGCTTGACGGGCGGGGCCAACATCAATGTCAATGCGTGGCGCTAGTAAACGACGCGGCAGTGGCAGTGGTCGGCGAACCACTGCATGGCGCAACAGCACTTCGCTGATTGACATTTCTGTTGCGTCGGCAACTACTCCCGCGCCCGCATCAAGGACCCGCAGCCCGGCTTCGCGATCGGCACTCACGAAGGCGCGCACGCGGCGCATGGCTGAGTCATGAAATTCACGGCGCTGCATTCCCAGGCGCCACTCCAGCGTCGCAAGCGTGGTGAATGGGTTGAGCTGCGCGCTCCACGCGGAATCCAAAGCGGTACCACGGACATGCCACACCCCATCAAGCCCCAGCGGATCCACACCCACCAACGCCACGGGATCGCAGCCAATATGTCGAAGCAATCGATGCGCACGTTCCTCCGAACGACCAGCGCCCAATGAACCAAATTGCGCGGAGTCACTGCCGCCTTCACCCGTCAGGCGCATCGGTCCACTCCACCAACGCGATGCTGCTGACTCCAATACTGCGGGAGCAAAGAGCGTGGTGCTGGAAAGCAAGCGTCCGGGCAGTTGCCCAAGAATTGCCTCCAAGTCCGGCTCCTCAACACCAAGCACCACCGCATCCGGCGCAATCCCCGCCGCAACCAGCGGCCGAAGCGCCCCGGTCGTACACACCATGATGTACTTGCTGCGCGGCCCGGGATCCGCAAGTGCCGGGAGCGCCTGCGCGAGTGACGGCCCCTCGGCTACCAATATTCCCAATGAACCAGTGCAGGCTCCGGAAAGATCCGCAACTCCATCAAGATGCTGAGCAGTGGGAACCGAAGCCATGACCGCTATAGGCTACGAGCGCGGCAGACCGAGTGCATGAGGCACATCACCCCGCACATCCCCACTGTGAACATTGAACTTCCATCCACACCGCTCCTCACCGCGCTCTTTGCCGAAAGCCCATGGACGCTGGCCTTTCCCATACTCGTGGTGGCCGCCGCACTCGCATGGTGGGGAGCGCGCACCGACCGCGTCCGCGCCATCTTGGCAGGCGTGGCCATGATGTTGTGCGCCGCAGCAATTCTTGCACTGGCGGCAGTACAAGTTTCGCCGGGCGAGCACGCACGCGAGACCGTTCAAGCCATGGTCGCGGCCGCTGAGTCCGCTGATCTGCAGCGATTCCAGGCATGCTTTGCCCCCGACGCATCGATGCACTACGGCGGCCCGGAGAGCCCGGGCGATGACCTGGAACGATTGATGCGAGCGGCTGAAAGCCTCAAGGGAAAGCACCGCATCGAATCAAATTCCGTCACGGAACTTTCCATTGCCACCAAGGATTCTGAATGCGGCATCGTGCTGCTTGGCTGCCGAACTACTACCGCTTCCAGCTATGCAGCAGTTCCCACGCGCTGGTGGATCGAAGTCCGCCGCCAAGCAGACGGTGCGTGGCTGATTGAACGCCTCGCGTGGATCGAATTACTGAATCAAGTGCCCGCACGGGGCACGCTCTGACGGTCACTTGCCCTGCACAGCAGCGGCAATTTCACGAACCGCGCGCTCAATTCCAGCAGCATCAACATCACGATGCGTCACCGCACGAACGCGCTGCGGATCGAGCCCCATCATTCGAATACCCCTGGATTCCAAGCGCGCACACAGGGCCTGCGCCGTGCCGATCGCAGGATCAACGTGGAAGAACACCATGTTGGTGGGCGTTTCTTCGGCACTGACATGCGGGCGCAATCCGCGCAGCACAGAAATTCCACGCGCAAACGCCTTCGCATTCGCATGGTCGTGCGCCAGGCGATCAACGTTGTGCTCCAGTGCATAGATCGCCGCGGCAGCAAGCAAGCCACTCTGGCGCATGCCGCCGCCGAACATCTTGCGAAACCGACGCGCGCGTTCGATGAACGCCGCTGGACCAACCAAGGCGCTACCGACCGGACACCCCAGTCCCTTGGAGAAGCACACGCTCAACGTGTCGGCATGCTTGGCGAATGTTGCCGCTGAGTAACCACCAGCCACGCACGCGTTAAAGAGACGCGCGCCGTCAACGTGAACATGAAGACCATGGGCGTGCGCCTCACGCGCCACGCGCTCCCAACGATCCATGCCCCACACCGTGCCGCCCCCGCGGTTCTGCGTATTTTCAGCAACCAGCATCTTGCTCACCGGGTGGTGAATATTGCGCGTTCGAACAGCGACAGTCACGTCGTCAGCATCAAACAAACCACCATCGCCGCGCACGGTCCGCACCATGGCGCCACTCAACGCAGCGGGCCCGCCGGTTTCGTAGTGAATGATGTGGCTCTCTTCATGCGCAATGATCTCATCGCCAGCGCCGCACGCCACGCGAATCGCCAGCTGGTTTGCCATGGTTCCACTGGGAACAAACACCGCTGCTTCCTTCCCAAGGCGCGCGGCAATCATCGTTTCCAAGCGCGCCACGGTCGGCTCATCACCAAGGACATCATCGCCAAGCGGAGCGGAGCGCATCGCATCCCACATCGCCGCGCAGGGCTGCGTCACTGTGTCCGAGCGAAGATCAACCGAATGGTCAGCGTTGTTATGCATACCTATCACTCTTCATAGTCACGTGCCGCGCATCAGAAATTCAAAGCATGCATGTCGGCCGGAACAAACTTGCCGTCCTTGCGCACAATCTCTCCATCAAACGCCACCGTTCCGCCGCCGTATTCCGGGCGCTGAATGCACACCAAATCCCAATGGATTTCGCTGCGATTGCCATTCTCAGTCTCCTCATAGCAGCGGCCCGGCGTGAAGTGGAAACTGCCGGCGATCTTCTCGTCAAACAGGATGTCCTTCATCGGATGCATGATCAGCGGATTGAAGCCAAGGGCAAACTCACCGATATAGCGCGCGCCCTCATCAGTATCAAAGATCGCTTCCAGTTCCTTCTGATTCTGATCTGCCCAGCACTTCACCACTCGTCCCTTGGAGAATTCCAAGCCGATGTTGGTGAAGCTGATGCCGTTGAACAACGTGGGAGTGTTGTATTGCAGAATGCCCTCCACACTATCGCGCACCGGTGCAGTGAAGCACTCGCCATCCGGAATATTGCGCTCGCCGCAGCACGGAACCACGCCAATTCCCTTGATTGAGAAGTGCAGATCAGTCTTTCCTGGTCCCTTGATGTGCACCTTATCGCACGCCTGCATCCGCTTCTTCAGCGGTTGCACGTCGCGGTCCATCTTTGCGTAATCCACCAGGCATACATCAAAGTAGAACTTCTCAAAGTCCTCCGTCGACATCTGCGCCAGCTGTGCCATACTTGGCGACGGCCAGCGCAACACCACCCACTTGGTGTGGTTGACGCGCTGCTCAAAGTGCACAGGCTTGGCGTACAGCTTGCCAACCAGTTTCATCTGCTCTGGTGCAATGCCGCTCATCTCGCTGACATTCGAAGCGCCGCGAATACCCACGTAGCACTGCATACGCTTCATACGTTCCAGGTCGCATTCGCCCCAGATCCGCAGACCTTCCTCGCCACTCTCCTTGTTGAGGGCACGCATGACCCGGTTGGATCGAAGCGTCACGTGCGGATGACCGCCCGCCGCGCGCGTCGCTTCCACCATGGCCACGGCCATGGATTCCGGAGCATCAAAGAGCTCAAGGAGCAGATGCTCCCCAGGCTTGACCTGGCAGCTGTGGCGGACGAGGAGTTCGGCGAGCTTCTGGTGGCGAGTGTCCATGGGGGCGAGCATCGTATGCCGGGACACACCCCCTTCTTGACGAAATATTTGCATGGACTCTTGAAGGACTTCCGTATAGTTTGGGAGAAATGCAGCGAATCACCTGCCATACCGGTGCCACGCTCATCGAGGTCATCACGGCCTCGGCCGTGGGCGTACTGCTCCTCTCTGTGGCCGTTCCCGTCGGACACCGCGTCCGGTTGGCGGGGACCACCGAACAGGACGCGGCACAGCAGCAGACCATCCATGCCGCCATGGTTCGCGATTCCAAGGGCAACCCCGGCGAGCGACTGCCCACGCCAGGACTCCTCAACCGACTGCCGTACAACGGCCAGCAGGTTCCCGGCGAGGGTGGCGAGGATTACGCGCAGAACAAGACCCAGAACCTCTACTCCGCGTGCATCGCCCGCGGGCTGTTCGGGCCGCAGATCCTGATTGGCGCCACCGAGGTCAACCCGGTGGTCGAGGCGTACACCGCCTACAACTACAACGCGTACCGCCCGGACGCCGATTCCTACTGGGATCCGAACATGCAGGCCCAGATCGGCGGGACGGCGGGCAGCAGCAGCAAGAGCCATACATCCTTCGCCCATCAGTTGCTCTGCGGCCTTCGCAAGGACGTGTATTGGAGGGGCACCGCGGACGCGAACCGCCCGCTGATCTGCACGCGTGGCACCCAGAATGGGGTCACCACCGGCGACCGTTACGTCCGAAGCCCCACGCTGCGGCTGCACGGCGCACCGGACAGCTGGGAAGGGAACGTCTGCTACGGCGACAACCACGTTGAACTGGCCACGTCCTTCACCCCGCCACGCTCCAACTGCTCCTGCGGCACGTACAATGCGGGGGCCGTGACGGCCGACAACCTGTTCCGATGCGCGGGGACCACTGACGCCACGGAGTTCACGGGCAGCGGCTGCGTGGAATTGGGCCCGACCGGCGCCCCGAACTCGTGGGCCGGCATGGACGCCATGCTCGGCATCCACCCCAACAGTGCGACCAGGTACATCGTCATTCCCGTCTACGACTCCTTGATCACTCCGTAAGCGCGCGTAGTGGTCTCCACATCAGCACGGAGCGCCGGGGCTGCGGCAGGCTTCGTGGCCTCCGCTGCCTCGTCTCCGAATCGTGGTCTCCGCGTCGTCACGCGTGCCGACGGTCACGGATTGCACGGACCCCACGCGGCCAGCAGCAGCCCCAGGTCGATTCCATCGACGATCCCGTCGGCATTGATGTCCGCGCGACCGAATGCCGAGCCGAAAGCGCTGAGCAGCAATCCGAGGTCCGAGCCACCGACGCCGCCGTCAGCGTCAAGGTCGCACGTGCAATTGCTCGCAGTTGCAACCGCGAAGGTGCCGCTGACGCAGAGCTCCCTGGCCGGCGCAAGGTCCGAAGGCGGCACGGACCGGCCAGTCAGGCTCCGCACCGATCCATCTGCGAGCAGCACGGCCGATGTGTCATAGGCCGCCGTGATCGCCTTCACGGGCGGAAGATCGGCGGGGCCACCCCACACCGTGCCATTGGCGCGGAGTGCAATGGTGAACGCCCGGCCGCATGCGATCTGGACTGCGCCGACCGCGTCCGTTGCCTGCACCGCGCCCCACTGCACCACCGTGCCGTCGCCACGCAACGCTGCGGACACGCGCTGGCCTGCCGCAAGCTGAACCGCACCGGCCGCGCCGGCGGGGACATCGCACTGCCCGAAGGCATTCCAGCCCCACGCGCGCACCGCGCCAAATTGATCCACCGCGAGCGAATGCCGATCTCCGGCCGCGATCGCCCGGCAGCGCGGAAGCGATGCAGGAACCGTCGCCTGGCCATCGCAATCGGAACCCCAGGCGAACACTTCCCCGCCCATCGTGAGGGCCATCGAGTGTGCGCCGCCTGCGCGAACCATCGCGATGGGCACGCCGGCGAGCACGGCCGGCACGTCGCACTGCCCTGCCTCGTTCGTGCCCCAGGCAACGATGCCAGCGGAGCCGATTCCAAGCAGGTGGGACCAACCTCCCGAGAGGCCCGACGCCGAGCTCATCGCGCTCGGCACGGGTTGCTGGCTGAATTCGTTGCCTCCCCAGGAGGCCACGGTCCCGTCAGCGCACCGCGCCACGGAGTGGTCCTGGCCGCACGCAACCTCGACGACCCCCGAGAGGGCGGGCGGCGTGCACTGACCAGCCTGATTCGCGCCGAAGCACACGATGGTTCCATCGCTGCGCAGAGCAATCGTGTGACGATCACCCGCCGCGACGCTGATGCAACCGGTCAGCCCGGCGGGTGGCGAGCATTGCCCGGAACCGTCATAGCCCCAGCAGACCAGCGAACCGTCGCCGGTCACCGCCGCGGTGTGAAACGATCCCGCCGCAACGGCGATGCACGCGGGGATCCCAGCAGGCACGCGGCATTGGCGTTCAAAGTTTCGGCCCCAGCACACCACCTCGCCGTTCTCACGAAGCACGGCGTTGTGCTGGTACGACGTGGAGATGGCGACGCAGTCGAGCAACGTGGTGCCGCTCGGCAAGGCCTCCTGGCCGTACATGCCGTTGCCGGTATTCGATGGCAACGAACCACAGGAGACCGCATGATTGGCCCGCAATGCAAGGAGATGATCCGTCCCGACGCGGACGTCGAGGTACGGACCGGAACTCAGCACCCCCGAGAAGACCCGATTGCCCCAGTAGCGGGCCGTGCCGGTGGAGTCGATCCCGGCGGAGAACTGCAGAGACGTCGCGACGCGCGCCCATGGCGTCACCGTGGTCGGCACGTCCAGCGCACCCCAATCGTTATGTCCAAAGCCCGTCGCTCGCCCGGACGCGTCGACCACCATCGTCGCGTCGCTCCCGGCGGCGATGGCAACTGCCCCGGACGCCGGCGATCCCTGGATGTTCCGCCAGTATCCCCAAGCCCGCAACGAGTCGGCGCCGTGCACGCGTGGCTGCCACGGCGCCAAGGCGAGTGCCATCAACACCAAGAGATCCGGCCGAGATTGGAGACCCCGAAGCTTCATGCCAAACAATACGGCAATCCTGAATCGGTCAAAGTATTTCGTGTCACAATTTGCGAGAATTCAACCCGAGAAGTGCCCGCATTGCCTCCACCGTGAGGTCTTCAAACCGATCGATCACTCGTTCGGCCGCAGCAAGTTCCTCGTGGGTGTGCCCTTCGCTGCAGATCGCAATGCACGGCATGCCGGCGGCGTGTGCGGCCTGGATGCCGGGCACGGCGTCCTCTACCACCACACACCGGCCAGGCGGGATGCCCATCCGCTCGGCGGCCTTCAGAAAGATGTCCGGCGCCGGCTTGCCGTGCTCCACGTCGCGCCCACACACCTCGGTGTGGAAGAAGCGACCGGCATCGAGACCATCGACCGCCACGCGCAGGTTCTCAGGCGGTCCACTGGTCCCCACCGCGAGCATCCATCCGGCATCGTGCAGACGCGCCAGCAGATCGCGGCCGCCGGTCATCGCGGGGAAGTCATGCGCCACCATCTCGCGGTACAGCGCTTCCTTCTCGTCGGCGTACTGCGCAGCAAGTGCAGCATCGGGCGGCACCTTGCCATCCTCGCGCCAGTAAAGATCGATGATCCGATCGTTGCGCATACCAAAGCTACGCACAAAGAGTTCGCGCGGTAGGTTCACGCCGTGCCGCGCACACATGGCATGCCATGAACGCCAGTGCGCGTCAAAGCTGTCCACAAGTGTTCCGTCAAGATCAAAGATGGCTGCAAATGGCTGCGTTTGGGTCACATGGTCACTGTACCGCCCGTGCGTACGATGCAATCCATGAAGAACGCATCCACCGTGCTCTTGGTGATCTTCGCTGGCAGCTCCACCCTGATGGCTTGCAAGCCAATGACTCCACGCCCGGCGGTGGCAGCCCCAGCTCAGCAAGAGGCCGCGCCTGCGGCCACCGCGAATCGCGACCCAGCAACAGACCCCACTCCCGGCGACCCAAACTGGGAGAGCGGCTCCGCACTCGGCAAGGCGCGCGACGCAGCAGTGCGCACCAAGGCGAAGTCCGACGCATATCAGAAGGAAGTTTCTAAGCAGGCTGACGAAGTCTTTAAGAATCCGTGAGCCCGCTCTGCGAGTGACAGTACCACTCAACACAGCAAATCAAAAAGCACCGCGCGCGTCCCGATCATCGGAACGCGCGCGGCGTTGTTCTCAGTTCAATGGCAACTTACTGCTGCGGTGCGTTCGGCACTTCCAGCAGTTCAACGTCAAAGACCAGCGTCGCCTTCGCAGGAATCGGACCACGTCCACGCTCGCCGTAAGCGAGCATGTAAGGCACGATCAACTTGCGCTTGCCGCCGACCTTCATTGAACCAACGCCTTCGGTCCATCCAGGAATCACGCCTGAGAGCGCGAAGGATGCTGGCTCGCCGCGATCAACGCTCGAGTCAAACTTCTTGCCGTCAACAAGCCAGCCGGTGTAGTGAACTTTGACAACCGCATTCTTGTCAGCAGGAGTGGCACCAGTGCCCTCCTTCAGGTCCACGTATTGGAGACCGCTGGGAAGAGTGACGATCTGACCTGTAAACGCGTCGCCTGGGAATCTGCTCATCATGATATCGCTCACGATACTGCCATCGATGGCATTAACCACCACGTCATGACGCTGACCGTCCTTAAAGACGGCGCAGGTGATCACCGGAGGCTCAGCGGCGGTATTCATAGAGGCTTCGCGCACCATGCCACCCTTGGTCTTTTCGAGCGCCTTGGCTACGGCATCACGCATGGTGACCACGGCGCCGGTGACTTTGCCATTCACGGCATCAACCAGCACGCGCTTCTGGAGCCCGTTGCAGGTCACGATCACTTCATACGAGGTCACCACGCCATCCTTGGTGATCGCGCGCCCGGCAAGCGACTGGCCGCTCATTGCCTTTTCTGCAGTTTCAACAGCTTGCATCATCGAGACCTTGGCGGCCTCAAGTTGCTTCTGCGTTTCAATTGGCTCGGGTGGGAGCGTGGTGTAATCAGCACCCGCCGGGGCCGCTGGCGCCTGCGCGAACAAGGATGAGCAGACCAACATGGAAGCGATAGTGGAAGCAGTACATGCGAAGCAACGCATCGAGCAATCTCCTGCGCGCTGAGCGCGCCGTGAAGTGAGTGTCAAACCCGTGGGGCGGGCACCCCGGCCGCGCCGGTAGTGACCGTATGTCCAGTGGCCATGGCCCGGAACCGTTCCGGATTGGCCTCAATCTCAAGCACTTTGAGCAAGCGTCGCGCATGGCGATCCTCACCCGTGTAGTGAGCGCCCAAGAAGGCGCGCACCAGTTCCTCAGCGACCGCTAAACCGATCGTCCGACCGCCGAGCACCAGCACGTTCATGTCATCGTGTTCGACGCCCTGGTGGGCGGAATAGTGGTCTTCCACATTCCCGGCACGGATACCCGGGATCTTGTTGGCGGCAACGCTCATGCCCACGCCGCTGCCGCAGAACAGGATGCCGCGATCGGCGCGGCCATCAACCACCAGGCTGCAGCCGGCAACCGCATAATCGGGGTAGTCGACGGCGGCGGTGGTATGCGTGCCGACATCGGTCACCTCGTGGCCAAGGGAACGAATGACCGGAAGCATCTCCTGCTTCAAGTTAAATCCAGCATGATCACAAGCAACGACGATACGCATGGTGAGGCGTGGATGCTACGCTTTTGCCAAGAGGAACTCCCGATGCTGATGAATACCACCCTGAACATTTCAATCGTCGGACTCGCCGTTGCACTTTCCCCGCTCAGCCCAGCCACGGCGCTGCCATCGCAGGCCGGCGGTGGTGGATACGGCTACGGAGCCGGCGGCGGGCAACAGGGCGCGGGAAACAGTCAACAGGGGCAACAAGGCCAGCAAGGGCAAGGCGCCGGGTACGGCGGTTCGGACGTCACGGGTGAAACCCGGAACGGCGTTCCGTGGGGCGTCGGATACAACCACGCGGGCGGAGAGGTTTCCCGAACAGACTCTGAAAATGCAGCGCTTGCGCCTGAATATCACATGAATATGGTGGGTCCAACGGCAGCAGCCGCGGTTGGCAGTGGCGGCGGCCCCCCAATTCAGAATGGCGAAACTCCCGGGTACGTGCAAGCGAAATTCGTGACCCCGTACGGCAACAATGTGGTGATGCATCACTACGGCCCGGGGTATCCCCCGCCGCTCGGACAACCAGGTGGCTCATCCGGTGGCAACGGTGGTGGAGGAATGTCGAACGGAACGGTCGCCGGTAATCGAGATATGGTGAACTGGGGACTGACTCCGTCGTATTACGCAGAAGAGATGGGCAACGGAGCCTGGTTTGGTAGCCCAAGCGGCAGCAGTCCAATGCCCTACATCGGCGGCTTTAACGACTGAACGAACTAGGCAGGATTGATCGAACCGACCTGGGACTGTTCCCGATAGCGGGACTGTTCCCAACAGCGGTACTAGGCGCGACAGCTGAGTCCAGGATCGCGCGGCAAACCCTAAAAACAACCGTGGGCCCGCCGTCGGACAACGGCGAACCCACGAGTTCAGAAAAGGGCTCAGTTTCGTCTACCCACTCGGCTTCCAAGCTGGCCGGCGAGCGAAGCATGTGCTTCGCCACAGCCAGTGCGTGACTTGGTCGCTTTGCCGTCAGCGGTTTGCATGCGAATAACGCAGGCATTGCGCCAACAAGAGTCGTGGTATCTGAATCCCTTTTGCTTTCCTTGACCGTACCCCGAAGGGCTCGGTCTTCCTCTCAAACCTCTGCCACAACGTAGCCCAGGTTCCACAAAGGTCAAGAAGTGGTAGCGAATTAACTGACTTTCCCGTCTTATAACGGCCGATTTGACAGGTATTTAAGAGATTACCCCTCCCAAGGTCGCCCCAGATTGCATGGCGAAGGCCTGCCGCCCGCACGCGAATGCCCAAGCGACACTCGACGAGCCGCACCAAGCAACACTCCACGCAACACCCCAAAAAGCACAGCGCCCCGGCTGAGAAAGCCGGGGCGCTGCTATATATCAAGGAACAGTTGGACGCCATTGACTAACCATTACTGGCTAGTTCACTGCATTGCTGCAGTACGAGGTTACGTTGACTAGTAAATCCACTATCAAGATCGCTCTCGATTGTGGTCTAAATTATCCCTTAGAAAGGAGGTGATCCAGCCGCAGGTTCCCCTACGGCTACCTTGTTACGACTTAGTCCCAGTCACCAGCCTTGCCGTGGGCACGCATGAAATTGCGCGACTTCGGGCACTGCCAGCTCCCATGACTTGACGGGCGGTGTGTACAAGGCTCAGGAACATATTCACCGCGGCGTAGCTGATCCGCGATTACTAGCGATTCCAACTTCATGCGGGCGAATTTCAGCCCGCAATCTGAACTGGGGTATGCTTTAGCGATTTGCTCCACCTTGCGGTCTTGCATCGTTCTGTACATACCATTGTAGCACGTGTGCAGCCCTAGACATAAAGGCCATGAGGACTTGACGTCATCCCCACCTTCCTCCGGTTTGACACCGGCAGTCTCGCTACAGTCCTCGCCATTACGCGTTAGCAAGTAGCGACAGGGGTTGCGCTCGTTGAGGGACTTAACCCGACACTTCACAGCACGAGCTGACGACAGCCATGCAGCACCTGTTCACGTTCCGCCCTTGCGGGTGTACCTCTACTTTCATAGAGTTTATCCGTGAATGTCAAGCCTAGGTAAGGTTCTTCGCGTTGCTTCGAATTAAGCCACATGCTCCACCGCTTGTGTGAGCCCCCGTCAATTCCTTTGAGTTTTAATCTTGCGACCGTACTCCCCAGGCGGCATACTCATCAGTTTTCCTACGGCCGGAATGGAGTCAAACCACTCCGACCAAGTATGCATCGTTTACAGCGTGGACTACCGGGGTATCTAATCCCGTTTGCTCCCCACGCTTTCGTGCCTCAGCGTCAGATTTGGCCCAGTCACCTGTCTTCACCTTTGGCGTTCCGATAGATATCTACGCATTTCACCGCTCCACCTATCGTTCCAGTGACCTCTACCAACCTCAAGACGCATGGTTCGCCAAGCAATTCCACGGTTGAGCCGTGGGATTTCACAAAGCGCCTATGCATCCGCCTACGCACCCTTTAAGCCCAGTGATTCCGATTAACGCTCGCACCCTCTGTATTACCGCGGCTGCTGGCACAGAGTTAGCCGGTGCTTCCTTTGGGTATGGTCATGTCTTTCCTGCACCCTGACAGCAGTTTACACCCCGAGGGGCTTCATCCTGCACGCGGCATTGCCCCGTCACGCTTTCGCGCATTGCGGAAGATTCGTTACTGCAGCCTCCCGTAGGAGTCCGAGCAGTGTCTCAGTCTCGATGCGGCGGGCCGTGCTCTCACACCCGCTACCCGTCTTCGCCTTGGTGAGCCATTACCTCACCAACTAGCTGATAGGAGATTCCCCACTCTCAAGGCGGTAAACCTTTGATCTCTCGACCACATCGGGTATTG
>CAMDUB010000002.1 GCA_945878575.1 Phycisphaera mikurensis NBRC 102666
TTGCCAACTCCCGTCCACAGATGCCGCCCCGAACACGTACTGGCCAGCCTGCGGTGCCGTAAACCTGTGGAACGTTGCATGATGAATGTCGGGCTGCCAGGGCGGCCCGCCACACGGACCCGGAACGGTCCAAGCCGGAAACGAGAGCAGCGATGCCACCTGCGTCACGCCCAGCGCGAGCGGCTGCGCACTCTCGCAAGTGGGCTGCCCACCACCAATCGACGCGTACTGGGCGTGAACCGCTGAAGCGAGCGCGAGCGCCGCCGCGACTTGGATGATCTTCTTCATGTCGTGATTACCTCCCGGAGCACCCGGCCCCGTGGGGCAAAGGCTACCGGGGAATGCTCTTAACACCAAGAGTAGCCTTCCACTGGAATCACCGACAACCCCAGTCGGCAGGATTGCACCTGCCAGAAGGGGCAGCCTCAAACCAAGACCCTTTCCGATAAAGACCGGCGGCGGATTAAGTAGCATGATGACGCCCGTTTGGCTCGCGAGGGCAGCGTGCAGTTACGGCAAAACAACGACCAATATGGGGGTCGGCGCATGAGCTTATTCACAGCACGTACATTTCTAAACGCACTCACCAGCACACTACTCATCACGGGTCTGTCGGCGTGCGGCGATGGCGACCCCGGTAGTGAGACGCCCCTAGTTCCCGAACGAACGAAAAACTCGACGACCAACACCACAACTGATGTGTCCGTACCGTGGGCTCGAGTTCTCGAGGCAATTCCGGATCCCACGGTCGTTAAAGACTCTGATTTGCGCGACGCAATTACCAAGAGCGGCATGCCATGGCGTATTCAGCACAATTCCACGGGCATCGAGTTACTCTTCGTGCCTTCCGGCGAGTTCATCATGGGCAAGAGCCCTGGAGATGACCAAGCCTTACCTTGCGAACTTCCTGCACACCGAGTGCTGATTTCTACGGGGTTCTACATTGGCAGGACCGAGGTCACACAACAACAGTGGAGTAAACTCGGTCTCCGAAATCCAAGCCCCTCCCAAACACTCGCGGATGAGCGGCGTGCTACCGAGATTCACAGGTTGCTTCAGCGGGGGTACACGCAGGAGGAAGTAGATAGTTCTGTTGGTCCTCCGCCGAGTTTACTTGAGCAATATGGGCAGTTCCCGGTCACCGCGCTCTGGTCCGCCGGTCCTGAGTTGTGCGACTTCCTAGAAGCGTCTGGATTCCAACTTCCCTCCGAGGCACAATGGGAGTTCGCTTGCCGCGCAGGTGTCCGGACCCCGCGGTACGGTCGAGCCGAAGAGAGTTCTTGGGTTAATGGCACGATCAACCCAGTAGCTCAGCTGAAGCCGAACGGATTTGGATTGCACGACATGCTTGGAAATGCGATGGAAATTTGCCTAGATTCATTTTTTGATGATGCCTATACGGTGCAGCAAGATGGCATAACAGACCCAATCTCTAGCAAAGGGAACACGCCTGCCCGTCAAGGGTTCGGTGGTTGGTCTGGGGTTCGGATCCGAGACCTGTCAGATAAAGAGCGTGATGCGGAACGAAAGGAGGCAACTCGGCTAGGCATTTCGCCCGAGGCGTATCGCGAACGCCAAAACATGCGAGACAGCTTCACTGAAAGCCGCACTATTCGGGGTGGATTTAGCCAACCGTCCTGTCGCGCATCATGGAGGGGCAGCCATAGCTTGTTCAGCTCGCGCTTGGATTTCGTAGGTGTTCGTGTGATCCGAGCCACCGCAGGACTCACAATCGATTGGGGCAAGTTGGAAATTTCAACTCTCGCCGCTACTCCGCCGCAGTCAAGCTATTCGCGCTGACGCAGTTGTATCTGGCACCGTCCAGAACCCCCCTTGCTTGCGCGGTTCTGCCGACCTTGCAAAGCGTCCATCGCGTTGGGCGACTCACCTTACCACCGGTTTCTTGCCTCTCAAATTGCGAGCTGTCACCACTCCACGAAGGCATCTCGTGATGAAACCTACCTACCGCTCGGAGGTAACCCTCGCAAATGCGATGGATGCCCGGTTCGGCTCGACTTTCCTAAGTTGCAATCAGCGCAACTCGTGATCAAGTTATTACGATCGTTGACGTTCACATAGGTCTTGCCATCGATCGTCTGGGAAGTCATGAGTTCGCCATAATTTTGTCGCCAGATAGCTTGCGAAATGATGTGGTCTACATGCAAACTAACAACTGGTGCTGAACGACCACAGTAGTGACACGTATGCGCGTCGCGGTCAAGGACTTCGTATCGCGTTCGAACACTGATCCCGACTCGCTTCACTGTAGAAGGGACAGTATCGCGCGCTGCAATGATCGGTGCGGAGACATAATCACGAAATCTGCGCATCAAACTCTCTGCCTTTGCATCGTCCAGCACGCAGCCAGATGCCTGCGGAATGAATCCAAAGTCTGCTTTATCGTTTACGGGAAGTATCTCTCCCTTTGTGTAGTCGGCAAGTCTCTCAAAGCGAACGTGGACGTACTGTTTTTGCTTCGTCTCCTGATTTTTTGCCCAATGGTGGTTCACGTACGGCTTGGAAAGCACAACGCCGGACGCAATGATTCCGGTCAAGCCCTTGCCAGTCTTCTTCAGTAGTACGGCATCGCCCTCAAGTGGCTTCTTACTGATACAAGACCATTCACGGACGTAGAAACCAATCTGTTCCATGTCGCGTAATGCTTGCGGCCAATCCTTGAATGTCCACTTCGCTGGATTCCAAACTAACAAGTAGGTCTTCATATCAATCAAGCCTCCTGTGAGTTCCGCGATGAAAGCCAACAACTAGGGTTCACACTGATTGTTCAACTGTGATTTAATTTATGGATTTCGCGCGGTACGGAATCCCACCGTTTGAGCGCTGGTGTTCGACGCGTCATAGTTACGATCGGAAGAGCGCACCCACTGGTAGTAATAGGATCCACCACGCATTACGTGTCCAAATGAACTTGGGCTTGCGCCAGTTGGATTTACGGACGGACTTACCAAGTAGTAACTGACTTCGTACCAATCACTCACTAGCTCCCAGACATTGCCCAGCATGTCGTACAACCCGAGGGCATTTGGCCACTTGCCACCTACGGCGTGGGTCTGCCACTGAGAGTTCTCTGCAAGCCAAGCGATTTCGCCTGCCTGCCAGTCGTTGTTCGTGCCATCAGGACTCTGCGGCCCTGAGTGGAGCGCGGTAGTGGTACCGGCGCGGCACGCGAACTCCCACTCCGCCTCTGTCAGTAGCCGCATTCCCGTCGCGGAAAGGTACCCCTGAACGCTATCCCATGACACTCGCTCCACCGGGCGGTAGGCGGAATCCGCATGGCCTGAAAAGGCACTCGGATTGGCACTCATTTTTGCGACCCACTGCGACTGCATCACTTCATACCGGCCAACATAGAAAGCGTTCGTCAGCGTGACCTCGTGCGCCGGGCTCTCGTCGCCACCGCACGCCGTGCAGCCCATCGGGAACTGACCGGGCGGCACCAACAACATTTCCATCTGCGTGGCCGTGTCACGCACGCGCCAAGCGAGGCCACTCGCAGTGATGGCAGTGCGGAGTGCTGCGTTTATCACAACAGTCGGGTTCGGCAACGCTTCCACAAGAGTTGCCCAAGCAGGTACGACTATGTAGAAGTACGAAAACAAACCGTCAGCAGTCGCTACACCTTTCACGCCGGTAACTTCCACTGACACTGCGCCAGCAGATCCAGCCGGCGTAACAGCAGTTACTGTGGTCGCATTGACTGCAACTACATCAGTTGCAGGGATTCCGCCGATTTTGACTCCGGTGGCACCACTGAGGAATGTTCCAGTGATCGTGATTGTCGTACCGCCAGAATAGATTCCTAAACTCGGCGATACAGATGCAATCGCTAACTGCACATAGGTGTACGGCTCAGGGGCTAGGTTTGTGCTGGCACCGGCGACGATGGCTATCGGCGCTTTACCCGCTGAGCCGGCTGGCGTGACTGCCTTCACCAATGTCGGCGAGAGAACCTGAAGACTGGTGCAAGCAACGCCCCCAATCTTTATAGCCGTTGTAGCAGCGAGGTTAGTACCAACGATCGTGATCTGAGTGCCACCGAAGATGGACCCTTGCAAGGGAGTCACCGAAGTGATCGTGCCTGGACATGAACCCCAATCTGCTAACACTTGAGCGAGATCTGCGCCGTTGACCTGTCCGTCACCAGTGAGGTCACTTTGGCACTGCCCTTGCGCTTTGAACGTTAGGAGACCGAAAGTCATGATGACTGTGGCGATAAAAAATTGGAGAGTGTTTAGCGATCTCATATCTAGACTCCTGTTGGTATGACCCGGAAAGCCCCCGACGCACGATGATCCGATGTTACTGCGTCCAAACGGGAAGTCGTTGGTGGTAGTGGTGAGGCTGGTCACTAGTTCAAACGCGCAGTAGACCGATGCAATCGGGTGAACAGTCCACAGCGCGTGCCGCGGCATGATTTCTGACGCCTCAGGCGCTCGTTTCTCCCCCATTGCGAGCCGGCGGGTGTTCGGGAATCACCGAACCGCGCCACGCCCGGAATTGTTGTTGGCTTCGCGTGCTAGCCGTAGTACCTTTGGACGCTATGGCACAATCGAAACACACCGGGCGGACTTGTCCACTACTCGCGAAGTCAGGGCTGGTGGCTGCGTTCCTTGCAACGGCGGGGGTTGCTGCAATGCAGCAAAGCGCACAAGCGGCTGGGACCGTCCGATGCTGGGGAGCCAACTATAAAGGCCAGTGCACGATCCCGACGGACCTCGGCACCTGCACCGCCATCGACGCGGGCAACTTACACACCGTCGCCCTCGGCACCGATGGCGCCGTCCGCGCATGGGGCGACAACTTCTTCGGCCAGCGCGACGTCCCAATCGACCTAGGCCCGTGCACCGCCATCGCCGCGGGCGGCAATCACACCGTCGCCCTCCGCACCGACGGCGCCGTTCGCGCGTGGGGCTGGAACAACACCCTCCAGTGCAACGTCCCGGCGAACCTCGGCCCCTGCACCGCCATCGCCGCAGCCGCCTATCACACCATCGCACTCCGAATCGATGGCGCCGTCCAGGCGTGGGGCTATAACAACTTCGGCCAGAGCACGATCCCGACGGACCTCGGCACCTGCACCGCCATCGCCGCGGGCCGCAATCACACCGTCGCCCTCCGCACCGACGGCGCCGTTCGCGCGTGGGGCGACAACGACACCTGGGGCCAGTGCAACGTGCCGGCCGACCTCGGCACCTGCACCGCCATCGACGCGGGCGGTTGGCACACCGTCGCCGTCCGCACCGACGGCGCCGTTCGCGCGTGGGGCGAAAACGGCTACGGCCAGTGCACGATCCCGACGAACCTTGGGGCCTGCACCGCCGTCGCCGCGAGCTACCGCTACACCGTCGCCCTACGCACTGATGGCGCCGTCCGCGGATGGGGCGACAACGGCTACGGCCAGCGCGACGTCCCAATCGACCTAGGCCCATGCACCGCCATCGCCGCGGGCGGCAATCACACCGTCGTGATCGCCGGGCCACTGCTTCCCGACTCCGACGGCGACGGCCGGCCCGACGCGACCGACAACTGCCCAACCGTCTCCAATCCGACACAAGCCGACTGCGACGGAAACGGAATCGGTGACGCGTGCGAGAGGGGCTTCGCGGACTTCAACGTAAACGGCATCCCCGACTACTGCGAGTGCATCGCGGATCTCTTCGTTGATCAGCAAGTGAATGGCGCCGATCTTGGCGCACTCCTCTCCCAGTGGGGTCCTGCGACCGCGGCAACCGTGAGCGACCTCAATCGCGACGGGAGAGTCGATGGCGCAGACCTCGGCTATCTGCTTTCAAACTGGGGCCCTTGCACAAACTGAATCACTCACACCAACACGGAGACACCATGAAGAACAATCCATGTTGCACGCGCGATCGATGGAAATCAATGCACACGGTGCTTGCTGTGACGTTTCTTGCCGCCGCGGGGTTTGTGGCGGTGGAGCAGAGTTCTTGCGCGGATGGGCTAGTGCAATGCTGGGGAGACAACTGGGGTGGACAATGCCTCACGCCCGATGACCTCGGAACATGCGCGAGTGTCGCGGGCGGGAAATACCACACCATCGCACTCCGAAGCGATGGAATCGTCCGATGCTGGGGAAAAGACAACGACGGCCAGTGCAACACACCCAGCAACCTCGGGACATGCTCAAGCGTCGCGGGGGGAGAATTTCACACCATCGCACTCCGAAGTGATGGAACCGTGCGATGCTGGGGTTTGAACAACTACGGCCAGTGCAACACACCAGGCGACCTCGGAACATGCTCAAGCATCGCGGCAGGATCCTGGCACTCCATCGCACTCCGAACTGATGGCGCCGTCAGGTGCTGGGGACGTAATGCTGACGGAGAATGCAACACGCCCACGGATCTCGGACCGTGCTCAAGGATCGCGAGGGGAGCGTGGTACTCCATCGCGATTCGAACCGATGGAGCCGTCAGATGCTGGGGACGCAACATCGAGGGTCAGTGCAACACGCCCGCGGATCTTGGGACATGCTCAAGCGTCGCGGGGGGCTTCTACCACACCATTGCACTCCGAAGCGATGGGACTGTGAGATGTTGGGGAAGTAATGACTACGGACAGTGCAACACGCCAACAGACCTCGAGGCATGCTCAAGCGTCGCTGCAGGGATCGTGCACTCCGTCGCACTCCGAAGTGATGGGATAGTGAGATGCTGGGGAAACAATGGCTTCGAACAGTGCAATTTGCCCGCTGACCTCGGGAACTGCTCAACCATCGCGGGGGGAAACTACCACACCATCGCAATCGCGGGACTACCACCTATCGACACCGATAGCGACGGTCGCCCCGACTCCACTGACAACTGCCCCACCATCGCAAACCCAACGCAAACTGACTGCGATGGCGACGGCATAGGTGACGTGTGTGAACTCGCTGCCGGTGCACCGGACTTCAACCACGACACGATTCCCGATACCTGCCAATGTCTCGCAGATCTATTCGTCGACCACCAAGTTAACGGTGCAGACCTCGGCATCGTGCTGTCTCAGTGGGGCCCGGCGAACACAGATACCGTCAGCGATATGAATCGCGACGGCCAAGTCAATGGGGCAGACCTCGGGCATCTGCTCGGGGCTTGGGGTCAATGTACTAACTAACTAACTGACTAACTGACTAACTGACTAACTCGCACTCAACACTCGAATCACAAACACCCCATGCCCCCCAAACTCCAAACCGCCATCGCCCTTCTCACCCTCGCCCTCGCACTCCCCGCTTCTGCGCAGTCATGTCGCAGCGACCTGAACGGCGACGGTCTGGTGAACGGCGCGGACCTCGGCATCATGCTTGCGGACTGGGGCTACTGCGCGGCCACGATCACGTCGGTCAGCCCGGCTCAGGGCGGCGCGCAGGGAGGGACGGTGATCTCGATCACGGGGACCGGCTTGTCGACGACGAGCAGCGTCAAGATCGGCGGCGTTGCCTGCACGAACGTGACCGTCCTCACTCCGACACTGGTGCGTGCCACCACCCCGCCCGGCCCGTTGGGCGAGGCGTCCGTTGCCGTCACGACGAACGCGGGGACCACGCTTGCGCCGACCCCGTTTACATACGTCCTGCAGCAGGTGTCTTCGATTGTCCCGAACACCGGTAGCTACACGGGCGGCACGGCGATCACGATCACAGGCGCGTATCTCGCGGCGACGACAGGCGTGACCATCGGCGGCGTTCCCGCCACGAATGTGGTGGCCGTCAGCGCAACGCAGGTGACTGCGGTGACGCCAGCTGGCTCAGTCGGCGCGGTGGATGTGGTGATCACGGGGACGAAGGGCGCGGTGACGGTGGCGGGTGGATTTACGTATCAACCGATCATCGTGCCGACGTGGGCGACGCTGGTGGAGGCGATGCCCGACCCGGCAGTCGTGACTGATGCGACGTTGCGTGCGGCGATCATGGCGAGCGGATTGGCCTGGCGCGTGCGTGATACGGCGACGCAGATGGAGATGTTGTGCGTGCCGCAGGGGACGTTCCAAATGGGCTGCACGGCGTCGAATCAGTATGGGTGTAACGGCGATGAGAACCCCACGCACTCGGTGACTTTGACGCAGGCGTTCTACATGGGTCGTTATGAAGTGACGCAGGGGCAGTGGTTTGCGAGGATGGAGTCAAACCCGAGTTACTTCGCCGGGCAGTCTGACTCTGCAAGCCGCCCGGTGGAGCAGGTGAGTTGGAACACCATTCAGGGCTTCCTGAGTGCCACGGGCATGCGTTTACCGAGCGAAGCGGAGTGGGAGTATGCGTGTCGGGCGGGTACGACGACGGCGTTCAACAACGGGAGTAGTGATGACGCCACTGTGGGAACGATTGCGTGGTTTCCGACGAACTCCGATAGTCAGACTCACGTCGTTGGCGGCAAGGCAGCGAACGCACTTGGCCTGTATGACATGGAAGGTAACGCATGGGAGTGGGGGAATGATTGGTATGACAGCAATTACTACTCGGTGAGTCCATCGACGAACCCGCTTGGTCCGGTGTCTGGTAGGTACCGCGTGATTCGCGGCGGTTCTTGGCGCGGCAACTACGCCGCGCTCTACGTGCGCTCTTCGTACCGCGGCTACTCCGGGCTCGACGACAAGTACTCGGACGTCGGCTTCCGCGTCGCGAGGAACCCCTGACGGCTTTCCTTTCCTCTCTTTCGTCTTTGTTCGCTGACGAGCCACTCACACCAACCACGGAGACACCATGAAGAACATCTCGACAGGAACCGGAATCGCACTCCTCGCAGGAGCAATCGTTGCCTATCCAATCATCGACCGCGTGATGCCACGAGCCGAAGCCGGTGCGACGCACGTTGCGGCTGTCGTCGCAGCAGCGACGGCGCAGGTTCCGCCGGAGCCGACGATTGTTTGGTATGGAACTAGCACATACAGCGACAACTATTCATACATTCGTCCGGTGGTATTCCGCGCCTGGTCAGATGGCCGACTCGATTACAAACGGATTGACGCCAATGCATCGGGAGGCGCCTGCGGCGGCAATGCGGGGTGTAGTTCGCAGTGGTTCCAGTTGTCGAGTTTCACGGATGGACTACAGGCGCGGTCTGACATCAACTTCGACAGCAAAGTCGACGGCTCTGACCTAGCGCAAGTCCTCAACGACTGGGGTGACGCCCCGCGCCAAGACATCGTGCCATCAGCTTGCCCGCTGAACCTCATCAATCCGTAACCGCCCCACTTCATCAACGCACATATAACCACCCAACCCGGCCAAGCCCCCGCTTCGCCGGGTTGTGTTTCACCCCTTCGCGCCCTTCCTGTAAGGCTCGAATCCAAGCTCCCCGCCGCGCAGTTTTCGCTTCATCGCCGGGGTGAGCAGCGTGCGCCAGCGGTCCTCCGGGGCGAACGAGAGCCATTCGAACCTTGGGAAATCGGGGACCGTGGCATTGAGGTCCACAAGGCGTCCGACCTGGATTCCAACCAGTTCCCAGACCCAGAAGTTGTGCGATTTGCCGTCCGTGCACATCTCGCACCGGACGAACTGCGTCACGAGGAACTCGATGCGCCCGTTGCGGTCGATGTCAAGCGGATGCATCCCGTAGTGGGTTCCCAGCGGCAGAAACCGTACCGATGCGGCGGCGCCGGGAGTGGCGGGCTCGAGCAGCACGACCGTGTCGTTGCCGATGTTCGCGGCGAGACCACATCCGCCTGATCCCCAATGAAAAATCATGTCGAGCGTTCCGTTGCCGTCGAGGTCGCCGACGTCGATCCCCGGCCCCGCGACACCGCGGAGGCTCCCGCCGCCGAAGTCAATGCGATGCATGGCGACCAGTACCGGCTTACCGTCATGAGGTGCGCAGACACAGAGTCGTTCATCGGCGGTAGCGACTACGACCCAGCCGTCTCGCGGAAGTCGCCAGAGTGCAACATCCTCGTCGCTGGCACCCGACGCGCATTCCTTGATGACCGCGCGCTCCGCGTCGTTCCACGCTGCGGGCTCAATCGGCGGAACAAAGCTGAGCACTCCCGGTGCCGGCAGCGAGAAGTCCGGAAATCGCTCACTAACGGTTGAGTCCACCGACGCCCCGCCGTCGCCCGATTCCGCTGGGATGGCGGGCGGTGCAGCGATGATTCCCCCTGACAGAAAAAGCACTACGAGCGTGAAGATCGTTCTCGGCAACATGGTTCCCTCCTTGGATGATCCTGAATTCCGCGTCCTGCAGAAGTAGGAAACTCGACCATCCATCGACGGTTCGATGAAAAATTTACAGCGCAAGTAATGCGCCGGCTGGGACGGCCACCGCGATATTAAGGATGGCGTCGCCCATACAGTTGGTCATGGCGTCGCCTCTGTGAGTTCGATGACGGCGGCGATTGCGTCCTCGCGGCCGCTCACCCGTGCAGCGGCCGCGCACTCCGCGCGATCCTCCGTGCTGCCCGCCACGACATACTGCCCGACGAACTCCCACAAGCCAACTCCGCGCTTCATAAAGACGGGGATCGGTTCGCGCTGAGCGGCGAGTAGCCGGGCGGCCATCAGGATCCCGGGGCCATCCCCGACCAGAATCCGTCGCGGCGCATGCGGGTTGAGTCGCGGCGTAAGGCATGCCGCGACGACACGTCCCCCGATGAACGGCAAGAATGACTGCATGCTGCCGCCGAGACAATCGTGGATCTCTCGGCGCGCATACAACCTGCCCACGATGAATGCAGGTGAGGGAGGGTCCGATGCTTGGCCGGGGGCGATCACTACTCGTTTAAACCTACCCGATCGCTGCCGTCCGGACGATTCCTTAGGACACCACCTGCCGACCCCGTACCCTGCAGTTGGATCAATGGGACCGACGGCCTGCCTCAAGTGCGATTCCTTCCAACACCTCCGTGGCAGCATGTTTTGCGGCGCGCTCGCGAAGTGTGATTTGGCGGTCTTCGGGTGCGATTCCTTCCACCAGCTTGGCGGCCCACTCGCTGCCTTACGGACGGTCGAAACTCCCGAGCTCGCCCCAGAACCACTCAAGCTTCTCGAACGCGACATTCAGTTCCCGCGTGCTGAGTCCCGTCACGGTCGCCATCAGAGCGAATTCGGTCTTCCATGACTCTGGCGGTGCCGACAGCCGAGGCGGGACCACTTGCCTTGCCCTGCGTCGAAAGGTCTCTACGATCGCCGCGCGAACCTCCATCGGATCAAGTTCACCGCGCTCAATGAGTAAAACAATGTCAACAAGATCGCGGGACCGGGTGTTGACGCGGTCCGTCCACGGAGATGTGTACGCGTGAATCTTTTCCGCAAATTGCTGTGCTCGCGGTACCGCGCTCACACGGGCAGCCGCAACACCAGCAAACCCAAGCAGGTCTTCGCCGACAAGCAACTCCGGTACACCGATGACCGCATCACCGAAGCCGACATCGATGTGAAAGCGCGCAAAGTCACGCCCCGCCATCCGCGCGATCACGGGGAACGATCCCCCGCCATCGGGTGGTCCTTGAAGTTCGCTGCGTGCCTGCTGGATTTGGAACTCGAAGAAATCGCCGGGGTCTGTCACGGCCGCGGCACGAAGAGTTTCGTGCGCCGCTGCAAGGCGCGCTGGAAGCGTGGCGTTGGCTCGATCACTTCTGCTGACAAGATCGATGTCGCTGGTAGTTCGTGCCTTCGGCCGAAAGCGGAGTTCCATCGCGTAGCCGCCCTTCAGCAACCAGGGCGGATCCTTCTCTGCGAATAGCCTTGCAAGCAGGCGCTCGATCGCCACCTTGAGGCGCAATCCCTGGATCTGAACGCCGCGCTCCTGCGCCACCGTGCGCAGCCGGTCCTCCAGCGCGTTGCGAAACGCCTCTGCGTTGGCATAGACCTTGCTCATGCAGTCCGTCGCTTCGGATGAGCGCCACTCATGACCTTCCGTCGTGCCGCCCGAAGCGCGCCTGCTTCAGTACGACCAATGAGCCCACCGCGCACTGCCTTGACAACCGCGCGCTCAAACTGCTCTGTAGGAAAGGTTGCGTCGGTGGAAAGATCCTCCAGCGTGCGGAGTGGCTTCGTCACACGAAACGACGACAGTTCCTGCGCGTCGCGTACAGGCATGAGCCCGCGGTGCAGCATGCACCCCTTTGGCACAACCTTTCGATACGAAGTAGGCACCGTCATGTGGATAGTTGTGGGGATGAACTCGGCAAGCTCGTGGAGTGCAAGCGCGGTGTGATGCGAAATGACGGCCTGAGGTCGATCGTCATGGCCACGGCTCGAGAGCCACAGCCGCAGGAGGTCATCGTGTTCCGCATGAGGAAGCGTGGGAATGCGATACAGGCCGCGCCCAACCCGATCAAAGTTGCCCGCTTCGAGGTGGTACTTCAGATGCGCAGAGCCGTATCCCGTCTCCGCGGCCTGTCGAGCCGTGAAGTAACCACCCTGCGTATTCGCAAGGGCGGCAAGGGTGCGAAGAGCGGACTTTTGGTCGCGGTAGGCCATGCATGAAACCTCAAATCATTTGATGTTATATACGAAAAGACTTTGCAAGTCAATCGAATTCATTCACCCGCATTCAATCGAATTGCCTGAGGCCGCCGCGCTAAATTATCACACCGTGCCCCTCCTCCTCGCCCTCATCATCTGCATCGGCGGCGGCGCAGCCAGCGGCTTAGCAACGCCCCCGGGCGAGTGGTACGCCGCACTCGCAAAGCCAACATGGACGCCGCCCGGATGGGTGTTTGGGCCCGCATGGACCCTGCTCTACACACTCATGGCGGTGGCCGCATGGACCGTCTGGCGACGCCGCCAACAGACCTCCGTGCGCGTGCCACTGACACTCTTTGCCGTGCAACTGGCGCTCAACTTTGCGTGGACGCCACTCTTCTTTGGAATGCACCAGCCAGGATTCGCACTGGCGGAAATACTGGTGATGCTGGTGGCGATCATGGCAACTACCGTCTCGTTCGGGCGGGTCAGCGCGCCAGCGGCGTGGATGATGGCGCCCTACTGCGCATGGGTGTGCTTTGCAACGGCTCTCAACTGGGCTATCTGGAAAATGAACTGAATCCACTCGCGCTCAGCCCACAACGCGTTCCGGCAGCTTCGCCAATTCCATCACTGCTGCACGCAACGGGAGCGATGGCATCGCGCCGCTTCGCTGCGCGGCAAGCGCGCCGGCTGCGTTGCCCCACGCAAGTGCATCCTGTATCGAACCGCCTTCAGCAAGCGCAACAATTGACGCGCCGATGAATGCATCGCCACATCCAACAGTGTCGATGACCTTGACTTTATATCCCGCGTGCGCCGCACGTCCCGCCCTTGAACGCGCGATCGCACCCGCCGCGCCCAGCGTCATCACCACCGCGCCGTGCGGGACCCGCGCCGCCAGCGCAGTCAATGCACGCTCCGGGTCATGCTCGCCGCTGAGCGATTCCGCTTCCGTTTCATTGACACAAAGTCCATCCAAGTTGGTGAAGTCAATCGCGCGCACATGTTCGTCCCCCGGCGCGGCATTGAGCCACACCTTCATCCCGCGCTCGCATGCGAGCCGGATGCACAACGCAAGCTCTGCGCATTCGTTCTGCAGCAGCAGGTAACTGCCGCGCTCGCACGTGGCAAGGAACTGCTCAATGTCTCCGCGTTCCAGGCGCGCGTTTGCCTCACGCGCCACCATGATGGCGTTCTCACCGCTATCCGTAATGGTGACGATGGCCATCCCGGAAACCGCATCGTCCGTTCGGATACCCGCCGTCTCAACGCCAGCCGCTTGCAGCGCGTCAACAATGAATCGCCCATCAGACCCGGTGCGGCCGCACATACGGACCGTCGCACCGCATCGAGCGGCAGCCACCGCCTGATTGGCGCCCTTCCCGCCCGGAAAGATCTGCACGGACTGCGCCGCCACCGTCTCGCCCGCACGGGGAAACTGGCTCACCCGGACGAATCGGTCAACCATGAGCGAGCCGATGACATGGACGATGGCGGGCATCCCGGCAGCGTAGTTGCGGGCGCCTATCGGTCCCGATCACCGGAATTTAAATAAATTCAAACGGAACAAACGGAATTACTTGCACAGGCCAATCCTAGATTGCAAATTCAGGCACCTCACCGGATAGACACAACGGCAAGGATGCCGAACGTCACTTCGCGGTGGCTTGCCAAGGAGGGCCGAAATGTCCGACACTGACCCCACTCACTCAGATCTCACGAATGCTGTGACTCGCAGGCCTTGGCTGTTGGCACTGGTGACCGGCGCGGCACTGTTCGCGTTCGCCATTACTGGCGTGTTATTCATGCATCGATCCGCCGACGACGCGCTGGAATTGACCATGCGCGATTCGCTGCGCAGTATCACGGCGATCGCGGCGCGCAGTATTGACCCCGCGCTTCACGCACAGGTGCATACTGCCATGGACGCCGCATCACCCGAGTACCAACAAACCGCCGAACCGATGGAAGGGTTAGTCCGGTCGCTTCCGATCCTCCGTTCGATGTACACGTTCCGGGCTGGAACCGATGGCAGCGTTGACATTGTGGTCGATCCCACCGACACCGCCACCGGTGCAATCCCCGGCATGCGCTTTGGTCACCGGGACCCTGCGCTCCTGGAAGCCATTCGTTCCGGATCCACCACCACCTCTGAAACCATCTACACCGACGCGCGCGGGTCAACACTCAGCGCGTATTCCCCAGTCCGTAATGCGGCGGGTGGGATCGAGTGCTTTGTCGGTGTTGACATGGACGCCAATGAACTCATTCGCCAAGAGGAGCGAATTCATATTGCCGTTGGTCTGAGTATCGCGTTCGCACTTATTGGGAGTTCCGCGCTCGGATGGTCGATGTACGGATGGCATGAGCGCACGGCGCACGCAGAGCGCGCCCGCAACTTTGAACGCGCCCAACTGCTGCAGAGTGAAGCGCTGGCGCAAAGTACCAACCAAGCCAAAGACGACTTTATTGCCAACGTCAGCCACGAAATTCGCACTCCATTGGCTGCCATCATTGGGTACGCCGAATTGCTACGCGAGCAACGCATTGACACCGGAAATCCGCTGGCGAACGATGCGCCAAACGCCATCGCGCGTAACGGCGCGCATCTAATGGGCGTGGTGAATGACATTCTTGATGTCTCGCAAGTGGAGGCTGGCGCACTGGCGATTCATGGCAAGCACATGGACCTGTATGCAACCGCGCGTGAGGCCGCGGAGTTGCTCGCCATCCGTGCTGAGGCCAAGGGAATCACGCTGACGGTGGAATGTAAACCGAATAGCGCTGTAGCAGTCATTGCTGATCCAATGCGTGTGCGGCAGATTCTCCTCAACTTGATTGGTAACGCCATCAAGTTCACCGATAGCGGCAGCGTTCGCGTCGCCATCACTCGCGAGGGTCCATGGGCGGTTGCAGCGATTCACGACAGCGGCCCCGGCATGACTCCCGAACAAATCTCTCGCTTGTTCCAGCGGTTCTCGCGAGTCGACCGCGATACCAGTTCGCTAGGCACCGGCATTGGGCTTGAACTGTCGCAGCGCCTGGCACGGCTGATGCATGGCGGGATCGCCGTCGAAAGTACGCCGGGTTCTGGAACGACGTTCCGCCTCTCGATGATGATTGCCGCCTCTGACCCACCGAGCGAGTACCTGCAGTCGCACCCAAGCGCAGACAGTCATTGCAGCACTGGCAGTACCGATGAGATCGCCCCCCTTCCGCTGGCGGGGATCGATGTACTGGTCGCAGAAGACGGAGTGGACAACGCCCGGCTATGGCGCCACCACTTGGAGCAAGCTGGCGCCGAGGTGTGGCAGGCTTCCAATGGTCGTGAAGCCATTGGATTGGTGCGCGCCGCTGACATGGGTGTCCTAGAGCGGCCGTTTGACATTGTGCTCATGGACATGGAAATGCCAATCATGGACGGTGTTGAGGCGACCCAACAACTCCGATCAGAAGGCTTTCGGATGCCGATTGTTGGACTCACCGCTCATTCCGACGTGGCAACTCGCACCAAGCTGCTCGATGCCGGCTGCAATGACAGTGCCACCAAACCGATCAGCCGGGCCGGTTTGACTCGGCTGATTCTGGCGCATGTGCGCGGCGGTCGGCAGCCCGCGGTGGCGAAGAAATCGGTTTCCGCTACGTGACTGATCCCCTGCCCGAAATATGGGCGGAAGCACCCCGAAACCGAGAAGAATTTCAAGCGAAATCACTAATTATGGCGTAACAATAGGTACCGAAAGGTCGTCATGCTGCCATGAGGATTGCGCTTGGACATCTGCCTTGCCAGCTTGTGGCGCTCATTGCGGCCGTCGCGGTCAACACCGCACTGGACGCAGCAGCCGCTCCACCGACGCCCGCGCAAATCGAATTCTTTGAGACCAGCGTTCGCCCGCTCTTGGTGACGCACTGCGATCGGTGCCACTCCAGCTCAGCAACCAAGGTCAAGGGCGGGCTGCGGCTCGATTCGCTTGAGGGAATCCTGAAGGGTGGCGACACCGGACCAGCACTGGTGCCCGGCGACCCAGATCACAGCCTGCTCATCACCGCCATCCGTTACGGCAATCGGGATTTGGAGATGCCTCCGAAGTCGAAACTTCCGCCGGAAGCCATCAAGGTGCTTGAGCAATGGGTCAAGATGGGCGCGCCCCACCCCGATGCGCTGGTACCGGCTGGTCAGCCGATCGTGGTGTACAAGGTTGGTATTGATATTGCCAAGGGGCGGCAGTTCTGGTCATACGTTGCGCCGCGCAAGAGCGCACCGCCGTTAGTGAATGATGGCGCGTGGGTGTATTCACCCATTGATCAATTTGTGCTGGCGAAGGTGGAAGAAGCCGGGCTCCATCCGGCGCCCGACGCGGATCGACGCTCGTTGATTCGTCGCCTGACGTTTGACCTGGTCGGACTGCCACCGACACCTGAAGAAATCGATGCGTTTGAACGCGACCGTGCGCCCGACGCCTATGAGCGCTTGGTAGATCGCCTGTTGGCGTCACCACGCTTCGGCGAGCGATGGGGTCGGCACTGGCTTGACGTTGCGCGCTTTGGTGAGTCAAGCGGCAAGGAGTCCAATGTCCTCTACCCGCACGCGTGGCGCTACCGCGACTATGTGATCGGAGCGTTCAACAAGGACAAGCCGTACGACCTGTTCCTGCGCGAGCAGATTGCCGGCGACCTCATGCCTGCGGCCAACGACAATCAGCGCGCCGAGCAACTGATTGCTACGGGATACCTGGCCGTTGGAACCAAGGGTCATGACACCCGCGGCAAAGCGCAATTCACCTTCGACATGGTGGACGAGCAAATTGACGCGATCGGCCAAGGTTTACTGGCAACCACCATTGCCTGTGCAAGGTGCCACGACCATAAGTTTGATCCGATCCCGCAGCGCGATTACTACGCCGTTGCTGGAATTTTCATGTCAACCGCCACGGAATACGGCACCTACCGCGGGCAAGGCAACAACCATCCGTCCACGCTGATTGAGTTGCCAGCGAAAGCGGATATTCCCAATGGCGCCACTATGCCTGGACCAATTCGACGTACCGTGGAGGCGCAGTTAACGCGCGCCGGTGCCGACGCTGAACAAGCGACAGCGCTTATGGCCAAAGCGCGTGAGGCTCGTAAGCCGGGCAGCACCGTGAAACTCACCGCCGCTGAACAACAGCAACTGCAGCGCGCACGCACCGCCGATGGTCGCCAAGAAGCTGCCGCTGATTTGCTGGCCCGCTTTGACGAAAGTGGCAAGGCCACTGATGCCAATCGACTGGCGATGGGCGCGCAAGAAGCGGAGAAGCCACAGAACGCTCGGTTGCTTTCCCGGGGTGAACTAGAGAAGCCGGGCGAAACCGTTCCGCGTGGGTACTTGCAAGTACTCACGCAGGATGGAGACACCAAGATCAGCACCGGAAGCGGCCGTGATGTGTTGGCGCAATCGATCGGCAGCGCACGCAATCCGCTCACCGCGCGCGTGTGGGTCAATCGCGTGTGGCACCATGTCTTTGGAAAGCCGATCGTGCCGACGCCTGACAACTTTGGTGCCAGTGGCGTTCGACCCACGCATCCGGAGTTGCTTGACTGGCTTGCTGTTGACTTTATGGAGCATGGGTGGTCCACCAAGTCGATCGTGAAATCGTTGGTGATGACGCACACGTACCGCATGAGTTCTAAGGCGGATGCGAAGGCGATTGCCACCGACCCCGATGACAAACTGCTGTGGCGCATGCCCAAGCGACGCTTGGAAGCAGAGTCAATCCGCGATGCCATGTTGATGGCTGCCGGAACCCTGCAGCTCACGCCGCCAATTGGTTCGGCGGTGAACTACCTGGAGGGTGTTGACCGCAATCCGGTTGTTGCAGCGCAAGCCGACATTGACCAACCAGTGCGATCGGTGTACTTGCCAGTGATGCGCGACCATGTGGATGAAATGCTGGACGTCTTTGACTTTGCAGAGCCCGCCTACGTTTCCGGCGATCGTGACGAAACCAGCGTTCCAACGCAGGCGCTGTTCATGATGAATAGCGAGCGAGTCACCAAAGCTGCCAACACCATGGCGCGGCGATTGCTTGCTGAGCAGTCCACGGAGTCGGATCGCATTCAACGCGCGTTTGAATTGTGCGTTGGTCGCAAGCCCACCCAAACAGAAATCACTGCGGTGCGCAGCTTCTTCAAGGACTTTGTGGCAGCGCAAAGTGGTAAGTCCGCACGACAAGCCAAGGGTGAAGCCAAGCGACTTGAAGAGTCTTCATGGTCGGCGTTCTGTCAGGCGTTGTTCCAGTCAGCTGAATTCCGGATGGTGGAGTAGGAGCACTCACATGGATCTCTGCAACAATCGCATTCTCACCTCAACACGCCGCGAAGCACTGCGCGCCCTCTCCTGTGGCTTTGGCTTGCTGGCGTTTGCTGGCATGTCCGCACAGGCGGCGGGTGCCCCGCGGCTCTTTGGAGCTGGTGATGAAGAGGACAGCAACCCGCTCGCGCCCAAGGCTCCGCACCATCCTGTGAAGGCCAAGCGAGTGATCTTCTTGTGCATGTCGGGCGGACCGTCCCATGTGGATACCTTTGATTACAAGCCGCAACTCATCACTGACAACGGCAAGAGCCTTGGTGGCACGCGTGCAGGCGCCCAGTTG
Organism: Phycisphaera mikurensis NBRC 102666; assembly: GCA_945878575.1. Classification (GTDB taxonomy): domain Bacteria; phylum Planctomycetota; class Phycisphaerae; order Phycisphaerales; family SM1A02; genus UBA966. Next base: position 19,060 of record CAMDUB010000002.1, read on the forward strand.
CTAGCCAGCCCGTTCAAGTTCAATCAACATGGCAAGAGTGGCCTGTGGATCAGTGACCTGATGCCCGAGACCGCCAAGCACGCCGACAGCATGTGCTTGTTGCGCGGCATGAATACGGCGGTGCCTGCACATGCCCAGGCATCGGTGTTGATGCATACCGGCAGCTTCCAGTTTGTCCGGCCATCATTCGGTGCGTGGACCCTGTACGGGTTGGGTACTGTCAATCAGAATCTGCCGGGCTTCATCACGCTTAATCCGCCGTCTGGAAACGGGGGCGCACAGAACTACGGCTCGGGCTTCTTGCCTGCCGTGTATCAAGGAACACGCGTTGGAATGGAACGCACCGCGCGCCGCAACGGTGGCGATGGCGGTATGCCCAACCTGCGCAACAGTTCGCTCACCACCGCTGCGCAGCGCGAGCAACTTGACTTAGTGCAGCGCCTGAACAAGGAGCGACTCAAGCGCGACAAGTCCGATGACCAGATTGAAGGCGTGATCGAGAGCTACGAACTAGCGTTCCGCATGCAAGCTGAAATGCCAGACCTCATGGACATCTCTGATGAGAAGCCCAAGACGCTGGAGATGTATGGCATCGGCGCGGGTAACGGCAATGATGACTTTGCGCGACAGTGCTTACTGGCACGCCGCTTTGCTGAGAAGGGAGTTCGATTTATTGAGGTGAATCACGGCGGTTGGGACACCCACCGCAACCTGAAGGCAGACCTACAGAAGCAGGCCGGACAGATTGATCGCCCCATTGCGGCACTGCTTGCCGATCTCAAGCAACGCAAGATGTTGGACGACACGTTGGTGGTATGGGGCGGCGAATTTGGTCGCACTCCCTATGCGCAGAACGCTGACGGGCGCGATCACAACAGTAAGGGCTTCACCATGTGGGCGGCAGGCGGCGGCGTCAAGGGCGGCACCAGTTACGGTGCGACCGACGAGCACGGGATTGAGGCAGTGGATGGCAAGATGGATATCCATGACTGGCACGCCACCCTGCTTGCGCTCATGGGTATGGACCATGAACGACTCACTTACCGCTGGGCCGGGCGCGATTTCCGCCTGACGGATGTCAAGGGAAACGTGCATTCAGGGATCATTGCCTAGCGGTCCCAATGTGCTTCACTGAGGGCTCGCTGAGCAGGCTGGAGGCGTGCGCGACGGCTCGATTTGTGGGATCCTTGAATCACTATGGACCCCGCCGCACTCCCTGAGCCAACTTCCATACTTGACATCATTGCCATGGTCGGATTTCCGTACATGGCGTTGGTCAGCATTCGCCTGTTTCGCGCACCAGGTGGTGATCTTGCTGGCTTAGGCATGTCCATGGCATTGGCCGCGGTCTTGGGCTTCCTGACGTGGCTTGAAGTTGACTTTGCAATTCCGCTCACCGTGAATGCAACCGATGGCGCCGGATACGCCAAGGTGGAAATTCCGTTGATGCGCACGCTTGCAGAATTTGCGGCGGCGTCAGTATTGGCCGGACTCTTCGTGCGCTGCCTGGATGCATGGCGCGTGGCGCGCGATAACGAGGCGTTGCTGCGCTTCCAACGCACCGCGCTGTGGGTCATCATCATGCTGATTGCCGGCGTGGTGATTTATGAAGTGCACTTTGCCACCACCTTGCCCATGCGCACGGCGATTCTTTCCATCGGTGGTGCATCGGTATTCATTATTGGATTGGCCATGCAGTCCACGCTTGGCAATATGTTTGCGGGCTACGGGTTGCAGTCGTCGCGCGTCTTCCGAAAGGGCGACACCGTCCAACTGGGGCACGGCGGTGCCGTTGGAACCGTGTTTGACAGCACCCTTGCTACCACCCGCATCATCACTCGTGATGGCGAAATGTTGGTGCTGCCGAACAGCGCGGTACTGACCAAGGACTTCATGAACCTTGATCAGCCGAATTCTCATCTGCGGCAATCGATCAAGATAGGCATCTCTTATGAAGTACCACCAGCTGTGTTTAAAGACATTGCTATGAAGGTGCTACTGAGTGAAGCAAATGTGCTGCGCACGCCAGCACCCGCGGTGTGGCTAGCAGACTTTGGGGACTCGGCGGTGCAATACGACCTGCGGTTCTGGGTCGATGGATTTGATGTCCGCGATGCAACGCTCGACCAAGTACGTACTCGCCTTTGGTACGCGGTGGCCGACGCTGGTATTGAGATTCCGTTCCCCATCCGGACGATTCGCATGGCTTCCACCGACGAGGATGCAAAGCGCGCCGCTGCCACGCGCCAACGGATCGAGCACGCCGAACATGGACTTCTCGCCTGCTCGCTCTTTGATGAAGGCAGCATCACCGCCTTGGAACGCAAGGAACTGGCGCGCGCTACCTCAGACAAGGCATACCTTCCTGGAGCTATGGTGATTCGCCGCGGAGACGTCTGCGACGCCATGTTCGTGGTGGTCAGCGGCGCTTGCCACCTGAACCTACCGTCCGGGGAACGAATCAACTTTGAGCCGGGCGCCCACTTTGGGGAGATAGCACTCATCACCCAGGCGGCACGAAGCGCTGATGTCTTTGCTTCTGAGTCGGGGACAGTGCTCCTACAACTTCCACGAGCAAGCGTCATGCCAATTCTGCAAAGACGTCCGGAATTCATGGCGAGAATGCAATCGATCGCCGACGATCGGCGCGACCCGACCCGCATTGGTCCAAAGAAACAGCGCGGCCGCGCGCATCACCTGGTGCGGCGTGTGTTGTCAATGATGCGGCCAATTTGACGCTGGCACATCAACCGTATCTACACGTTGGCGGGGTAGACTCCGGCATGCAGATTTCCAGCGAGATCCCCACTGCCACGGCCGCCGATCTTCAACCGATCGGCAGCGAAGACCAACCAGCGGCCGTCCTGCGCGTGGTCAGTGCGCTTGGTGGCATTGCACAAACCAAGCGAGCCAACGGGCGCATGGGAAATGTGCTAGTCACGGAGCCAACGCTGATCCGACAAGTCTTGGTGCGCGGATCGATGGACGAGGACCTTGGCCTCATTCGTAACTTTGCACTGCGCACAGCTGCACCGCATGGGCTCATCTCGCTCACGGGTCCGGAACATCGCAAGGTGCGCGTGGCCATGGCGCCCTGCTTCCGCGGCAACGGACTTGCACCGCTTGAAGAGGCACTGGAGCGACGGCTGCTCTCCGGTCTTGATTCATGGCCGACTGGGGACCCGGTGGTCGCATCCAAGTTGACGCTGGACCTTCTGACCAAAGTCTTCATGGAATGGGTGCTTGGACCGCTTGAACCCGTGCGCGAAGCGGAACTCTGCAGCGCGGAGCAGGCACTCTTAGAAGTGTTCCACCATGCCATCCCCGATCTCAACCAACTGTGGCCATCAGCTGATGCAGAAGGACCAATCTCCTTTGACCAAATGGTCAATCGCTTCTTCACGCTGCGCACACTGATCTCTGACACCATTGAGCGCGGACCAAAGGGTATGGCTGGCCAACTGGACCAGATGCTTCCCCCACAAGGCGAAGGGCTACCGCGCAGTGCACAACTCACCGATCATGCCATCCACTTACTGCTGGCTGGATTGGACACGGTGTCACAAACTGCGGGTTTACTCCTGCACCACGTGGGTCAGAATCCCGAGATCGGCGATGCCATTGCTGACGAAGCCGGGGCGACTGGCGAGCCGGTGTTCACCGAAGCGTGCATTAAAGAAATCCTGCGCCTCTATGCGGGAGTACCGGTTGCCGTGCGTGTCACTGGCGCGCCGGTTGAAGTGAGCGGTCACATCATTCCCGCCCATCGACCACTGATGGCGTTCCTGATCTGCATGCAGCGCGATGCACGTTTCTTTGATCGCCCACTGGAATTTGTGCCAGAGCGTTGGCTTGAAGGGACCACTATGCGCATGGATCCGACGGCGTACATGCCATTCGGTGCCGGACCGCACATCTGTATTGGTGAGATGGCTGCCAAACTGATCCTGCGACGGCTGCTTCCAGCGGTGTGCGCGCGTTATCGCGTGACCGCCCAGACGCCCGGGCTTGTTCCTGTACTTGTTCGAATTGTGGCGCTGCCGATGCGTGCCCCAAAGATCACTCTTACTCGCCGCGCGTGATGCGCCCTCTGAGGATTTCCGATGCCTGTGTTCGCTACTGCCGCCCTGCTTCTTGCATTCAGTAACGTTGGTCTCACCGCCTCAGCACCCGTCTTTGATCACGTCATTGTGATCAGCGTGGACGGCTTGCGTCCGGATGTGATCGATGGTCCAGAAGACGGCGCCCTGCCGGGCTTCTCCCGCCTGAAACGCGGGCCACACACCCTGCAGGCACGCACCGATGCCACCATGACGGTGACGCTTCCAAATCACGTCTCCATGGCAACCAGCCGCCCAGTTGCTGGGCCCAACGGGCACGGATGGACGGAGAACATTGACCCGCCTGCAGCACGCCACGGCGGCACGTTATGCAAGAAACACGGTTCGTACGTCACCAGCATGTTTGACGTGGCACACAACCGGGGCGTGACGACCGCCATCATTGCCACCAAGAGCAAATTTTCGATCTTGGTGCAGAGTTTTGACGACGCAGAGGGCGAAATGGATCGCGATGGCAACGATGACGGCAAGGGGAAAGTGGACCTCTTTGCCATCACTCGCACGTCACGTATGGCACGAGATCATTCCACGGGATGGCTTGCCTTACACCCGAAACGATCGCTGCTCTTTGTGCATTTCGCTGCGCCGGATGGGGCAGGTCATGAATTCGAGTGGGACACCGCCATGGGTTCACCATACCGGGCGGCGGTGAAGGAAGTTGATACGGAGATCGCCGCACTGATGACCATGATTGACGCCGATCCCGCACTGCGCGGCCGCGTGGCAATCATTCTCACTGCCGACCATGGCGGCGGCGTTCCCGCAAAGACGCACACGGAATGGACTGCGCCAGAGAACTTCAATGTTCCATTACTGATTTGGCTTGGATCTGATACCGCAGCAACGGAGCTCATTGCACTCAACAGCGATCGACGCGCAGTGGTGCCCTCCACCACCTATGTTGGCGACGACGCCGTCCCGCAGCCGATTCGGACTGCGGAGGTAGGAAATCTCGCTCTGCAATTACTGGGTCTTCCTGCAATTCCTGGCTCAGTGGCCAACGCGCAGCAGGACTTGCTACTCATCGAGCCACCAGCACCCAAGGCGACGCAATGACGGAAGCAGGTCGGTCGATCTGCCCAATGCACACCCGCTAACTATCATCAAGACATGCGCTGCAGAATCCGATCACTCCTCCGCGCCACCCCCATCGCCTGCATCGCCGTGGTGGTTGCCTGCAACACGGTGAGTGGTACGCGTCGCAGCCAACTGAATGTTCTTTCACCAAGCGAAGAACGCCAGCTCGGCGACGAGGCGTATCAAGAGCTCCTTTCTGAGGACGGCGTCAAGAAAGTGACTTCCGGTCCAGACTATGACCGGGTTCAGCGTGTTGCCACTCGTATTGAGGACGCTTCGGAACGCCTGCATCGCAACGCGGTCAAGGACTTTGAGTGGCAATGGACGGTCATTGATGACCCAGCCACTGTGAACGCATGGGCATTGCCGGGTGGCAAGTCGGCCGTCTATACGGGCCTTCTGCAGATGGCGAAGTCCGATGACGAACTGGCCGTGGTCATGGGACATGAGGCATCTCATGCCATTGCCCGTCACGCCGGCGAGCGCATCTCCGGCAATGTGATTATCCAGGGCGCCATGCAGGGCACCGCCGTGGCACTCGGTGACATGAACCCGACGGCGCAACAAGCGACTATGGCTGCCTTGGGGCTTGGTTCCAACGTGGGTGTACTGCTCCCATGGAGCCGACTGCAGGAATCCGAAGCTGACAACCTCGGCTTGATGATCGCCGCCGATGCTGGCTACGACCCGCGCTCGGCTATCACGTTGTGGAGGCGCATGTCAGAGAAATCCGGTGCCCCACCAGAGTTTCTCTCCACGCATCCCAGCGATGACACGCGCATTGCTCGCCTGAACAAGATCATGCCCAAGGCCATGCGACTCTATGAAGCCGCTCTCGCCCGCGACGGCGGCGCACCGGCAAGCCAAATGACGCCCTAAGAACGCGCGCTGAGTGAACGCAGTCGAATGCCTGCATCACGAATCGTTTCGTCAGTCTTGCAGAACGCAAAGCGCACCAACCGGCAGGCGTCCGCATCCTTGGTCCCATCAGCCTGCGGTGCATAGAAGGCACTGCAGGGAATACATGCCACGCCAACTTTCTCCACTAAGTGCATGGCGAACGCAAAGTCGTTGGGAAATCCAAACCGTTCGTGCTCCGCAACCACGAAGTACGAGCCATCTGGAACATAGGGATCGAACCCGGCACCACGCAGCACCGTCAGCATGGCATCCCGGCGCGTCAGGTAATCGGCACGCAGCGCTTCGTAGTACGAACGCGGTGCTTGCAATGCATCAATCGCGGCGCGCTGCAGTGGAGTGGCGCTGCAGAATGTCAGGAATTGATGCGCGGCACGAATGCCGGCGGTGAGGTTCGGAGGCGCGATCGTCCAACCAATTTTCCAACCGGTCAGACTAAAGGTCTTGCCAAGGCTTGACATCACCACGGTGCGCTCGCGCATCCCTGGCAACGTGGCAATAGAAACTGGCGGCTCTCCGTACCAAATCTCCTCGTACACCTCGTCGGAGAACACCAAGCAGTCGGCGGCCCGTGCTACCGCGGCGATTCCTTCCAGCTCGGAGCGCGTCAGTACTCGACCAAGCGGGTTATGCGGGCTATTGATCAAAATCGCCTTGGTTTGTGGGCCAACCACGCGGCGGAGTTCGTCAATCGGAAATGCAAACTCCGGCGCGCGCAAACGGATGGCGCGAACGATTCCACCTGCCATTGCCACACATGCCGCGTACGAGTCATAAAACGGCTCCACCAACACCACTTCGTCACCCGGATTGATGAGTCCAAGCATGACGGCCGCAATGGCCTCGGTGCAACCACTGGTGACGGTGACCTCCGCATCCGGTGCCACTTCAATCCCGCTAGTGGCCCGAAATCGAGCCGCTACTGCCGCGTTCAATTCCGGCACGCCAAAGGTCCGCGCGTATTGGCCAAATCCATCCTTGATCGCACGCATGCCGGCATCCTTGACGAATTGCGGTCCATCAAAGTTTGGGAAGCCCTGCCCCAGATTCACTGCACCATGTTGCGCGGCGAGTCTTGAAATGGTGGCGAACACGCTCTCCCCAAAGGGCTGCAGGCGAGCTGATGTTGCAAAGTTGCGTGGTGTGGTTTGCATGGTCAGGTGGGTGTCTCTATTGAAGAAAAATCAGCGAGCGCCCTGCGGCGCATTGGCATTGAATGATGGTGCACCGCGCACATGAACGTCCATTTGCGGAATGGCAATAGCAATGCCCCGTTCAGCCAGGATTCGCTTGCTTCGTCCCACCAAATCATGGCGCGCGGGCTGCAGCTCCCCCGGGCGCGCTACATAGATGGAGACATCAATATCGGCAGACCCGGACGTAAATCCAACCAACAGAACTTCGGGGCCAGGATTAGCAATGACGCCAGCAGAGCCAGCCGCCGCTTCACGCAGTCCGGCCACTGCTGAATCAAGATCAGCATCAGCCTCAACAGAAACTCGAATGGTGACGCGCACGCTTGACTCTTGCAGCGTCCAGTTGGTGATCTTGCCAGTAATCAGCTGCTTGTTCGGAATGATCACATCCTTATTGTCAAAGTCAACGATCGTGGTGGCGCGGGCGGCTATGCGCGACACGCGACCCGAAATCCCGTCAATGGTCACTAAGTCACCAATCCGTACCGGTCGCTCGGCCAGCAGAATCAGACCAGAGACGAAGTTTGCAAAGATCTCCTGCAAACCAAATCCAAGTCCAACCGTAACTGCTGCGGCAAGCCATTGCACATCATTCCACCGAATCCGCAAGCACGCGAGCGCCACGATGATTCCAGTGACCACAATCAAATACCTACCGAGCGCAACCAACGCGTAGCGCGCACTGCGGTCAATCGGGAAGCGCCGAAGAATGACAATGTTGATGATTCCGGGCAAGTCCCGTACCAGCGACATGGTCACCACCACGGTTGCCACGCAGAACACAGCGTCGCGAACACTCACTGGCACGCGCGCGCTTCCTTCGCCCGCAGCAACCGTCCACACTGCCATATTGCTCACAATTCCAAACGCGGGAATCAAGTCATTCCACGCCCACGCCAATCCAGCGACGGTGACAAGCGCCAAGAGCAGCCTGCCAAAGCTACGCAATTGATCTTCAAAGCGCGCCTCTTCGCGTGCTTCCAACTGGCCAGCAAGGTCAAATCGATCAAGCGCAGCACCCCCAATGCGCCCGAGCGCGGAAATACCGACGGCAAGCAGCAATATCACCCAGTAACTCCGCGCAATGTTCTCGATCACGGTGATGGCAGTAATGACATAACCCGCCGCAGCGCCCAACGCCAACACTGCCGGCAGGAGTGCGCAAACGGAGTACCACACTGGCCGCAGTATGGAAATCAAACCCGTTGGATTTGCCGCAATCACGCCAGAGAACACCCCATGCGACGGCCGAAAGATGCGCGCAGAAACAGCGGTCAATACCAAGAGCGCCACAATCACCGCCCACCGCGCAATCTCCTCGCTGCCAGCAATGCCGTCCATATTCAAACTGGCTTGGGCAACAAAGATGGCTGGCAGAAATCCTGCAGCAAGTGCCAACATCGCGCGCCGAATGGACGTCATCGTTGACAGCGACCAACCCAGCTGCCGCTCACCCGCTCCACCGTGCGCCGAAAGTGCCAGTGCAAACGAAATCAGGAATGCATATCCAGCGACGGAATGCATGGCGGATCCAAACGGCGCCGCGGTGGCTGCAGCCGGTGTGGATTCGATCAACAGTCCAGCAAACTGCAACGCAAGCGGAATCGGCGCAGCCAGGATCACCGACTCAAGCACCGCGCTGCCAATGTTGACCAACCCCGCCTCGGTGGAACTGCCAGGCAACGGCGTTTTGGAGATGAATCGGAAACCACGCCCACGAATCAATGCCAATGCCAGCACCAGCACTGCACCGCCAATCCATCGGAATGGACGGAATCGAAAGCTATCAACGAGGTCCTCACCGATAGCGCCCCAGAAGGGCCGGGTTGCGTAGCGACCGACATGCGCAGTCACGCCGCGCACATCTCGCTCGCCGATCACGGGCATGTCGGGGAGCCACAACAAGTGCGTATCAATGAAATTCCGGTACTGCTCAAGGAGTTCCGTGTATTCGCTACGAACGGTCACTTCCTCAGCCAAAATCGCGGAGTAAGAAGTGAGTGCCGAAACCAGCGGTCGGAGGTACTGATCCGCGCGCTGGCGAAAGAGCGGCGCCAATTCTGCGGCAGTGGCATGCCCGGTTGGTTGATCGACGATCAATGCCTCCGCAGCCTCATCGGTTCGTTCCGCACTGGCAAGATCTTCCGCTGCGTCCAGCCGTTCGATCTCTGCCGTTGCAGCCCCGGTCCGCGCTGCTTCTAAATCACGACGCTGATTCGCGAGCGGCGGCAGTGAATCGCGATGTCTGAGCAGCACCTCGGTGATCGGGTCGGATCCACTTCCCGCTAGAAGAACCCGCCGTTCGTCGGACTCCTTAATAGCACGCAGTTCCTTGATGGCAACCTTGAGAGTGCCAACCACGTCGCTGACATGTTCCTGCGCAGCGCGCACTCGCGCTGTTTCGTTGGCTGCTTCCTGGTTGTCACGCGCAATGGCTGCAATCCGCGGATCACTCTCAGCGGCCTGATCCACGCGCACTTGCAGGGACGATGATGCAGGTGCCGCGCCAGCGTTCGCAATGATGAACATCGCCATCAGCACCAACACGAATCCCTTCAACACTTGTTGCATCACCGAATCATATCCCGCGTCCCATCCACTCCGTGAATGTCGCAAAGCGCCCCCGCAATCGCAGCCAATCAACGAACGCCGCAAATCGATCGCACATGCGTTCGCCATCGACCCGGCGCATATGCAGCGGCAATCCCGCACCGCGCAGATCGATAAATTCCCAGGGGTGCCAGAACAGATTCAACACGCCGTCCGCAGCAAGGCAGCGCTCACACGCGTCGCGCACGATGGGCATCGGTAGGTTCTTCCACGCCAGCCAGAACAACGGCAGCCGAAGTCCCGGAGTCGTAGAGATAGGAACTTCCAGAATGCCGCCCACCCGATACGGAACGCGCGGCAGCGAACGGTTGCTGTAGCGCCCCGGTAGCCAGATCGGGTTCACCGAACTGTCGTAGGCATAGCCGGCCGCGGCAATGGCGCTCGGGTCCGTGTACTGCAGGCGTGGGCGACGAAACCCCAGAACTTCCTGAGCGCTTGCCGCGCGCAGGATGGCGCGGCTGCTGGATAGATCATCCACGCTAAAACTGGCGTGCCAGCGCGCGTGGCTGGCAATCTCATGGCTGCGTGCCGCGCGGGTCAGCAGCCCCGGATGCCACTCTGCAAAGTTGGCCGTCGTAAACATGGTGGTTGGGACCCGCAATCCATCAAGCAGGGCAAGCGTGCGTTCTTGTCCGCGACCACCCTGCTCCATCTGCTCCGCCATCGACATGGGCCGCCCGCGGGAAATCGGGGCGTCAAACTCCTCGACATCGAAACTCAGGAGGATGGTTGGGTCTGCATGCGGCATACACGGCCTTCACAACGAGCTACCATCGCGATCATACGAAGCCATGACGCAGCCCATCCCCAATCCCGCGGTTCAGTTTGATGTCCTCTACGAAGAGGCTGGCTTCCTTGTCATCGCCAAGCCGGCGGGCGTGGTCAGCGAACCTGGCCTTGGGCACCGCGACGACAGCCTCATGAATGGCATCTTTGCGCGCTGGGGAGCGTTTGCCAGTTCACTCGGCACCGCGCGCGACTTTGGACTGGTGCATCGACTTGACCGGGATTCAAGCGGAGCGATCATCATTGCTTTGGAAGCCAGCGCATACGACGCCTTGCGTGCACAGTTTGCGGCGCGGACCGTTCGCAAGCGCTACATGACCATCGTGGAAGGCAAGCCACCGCGCCCGGAAGGAAGCATTGAACTTCCGCTGGACGAAGTGCGCCGCGGCGACATGAAGATTTCACTGGTCGATCATCGCGGCGGCGGTCGACCCGCTATCACGCGCTGGAAGTCACTCGGCTCTGGACATCGACGCACGCTCTTAGATGTAGAAATCGAAACCGGTCGATTGCACCAAATCCGCGCGCATATGGCGGAACTTGGCTGCCCAGTGGTTGGCGAATCGGTCTATCGAGTGGATCTTCCGCCCATCACCAGTCGGCCCCCCAAGGGTCGCGCTATGCAGCCACTTGCACTGCACGCACTCACCTTGACGTTTGCGCATCCAGTAACCGGCGCCCCAGTCACGGTGACATGCCCGCTGCCAGAACACTTCAAGCAGGTTGCCGCCGACGCCACGATTGCACTGCCGCGCGAATTGCGCTGAGGAGTGTTAGTGAATGCATGGCCCCCATGCCGACAGCATCAGACCCAGATCGGCACCGTCGACCAATCCGTCACCATTGAGATCCGCAGCCGGATGATCGAGCACTGGCCCCCATGCGGCGAGCATGACGCCGAGGTCTTCACCACCGGTGATACCACTGCCGTCAAGGTCCGCGTCGCATGATGCGGGAATGTTCCATATCTCCCGAGCACGTGCCCATGCACGTTGCGCAACTTGCTTGCCAATGGCGCGCCCGGGCATGTCATCAAAGGGCGGATGAATTCCACCCCAAATGCGGCTCAATCCACTCTGCTCGGCAGCGTCGCGGTAGGTGGCCCACTGCAGGCGCACATCGACGCTCGGGCCCTCTTCAAACACCAGGAATTGGTTACGAACACACAGGTATTCGCCGACACCACCCGGGAAGAACGCGTCGCCGGTCAGCGTAGTGAGGGTCTCTGCAGCGGCACGGCTATAGGTGCTGTGACCACTGACATAGCCAGCAAACGGAGGTGTGACGAACGTCGGTCGCTGATACGGGTACCAGTGGCGACCACGGATCCAACCAACGCCAGCGACGTCAGTCGCGGGATTGGCAATGGCAGGTGGACCACGCCACGTGCGCACCGCAATCTGCCCAACGAAACTGGAAAGGTGCGCGTGTCGTTCACCGGGCGCACTGCTGGCGGTACTAATGAGTTCCACTTCGCCGGTAACTAGTTCAATGCCTAGCGGCGAGAAACTACCTAACTCCGGATTGGACGACTGACCGCGATGGGTCATGTAGCGCACGGAATTCACCGGCCGCGTTGCGTCGTACGCACCCTTCACGCTCCATGCAGAAACCGCCGCGTCATGCATCGCGCCACCGAGGAGCAGGTACGCCTTGACGTCCCATTCCAAGGGGTCAAGTTGCGCACCGCGTCCACCGATGCGTCGATCACTCGACCGCGCACGCACGTCGTTGAGAAGAGCGAACCAATGTCCCGGAGGCGTTTCGCTCGATGGACCATCGGCCCAGAACTCCGCCAACGCGCGCGTGAAGTCACCACGCGGCACCACATTCGCCGGATAAGGCAAACCTGTGGCGGGATTCACGGCGTGGCCAACGCCAAGCGGACGTCCGCTCGCAGCGTCGTAGTAACTCGGCCAGTCTGACGGAACGGCCGGCTCCGGCGAATCACCCATGGTTCCTGGGGAAACATCCCACATCACGCCGTCAGCTGGATCGAGGTGCGCAGACCAGCGCAGCACAATTTCCATGCCCTTGCGGAACGTGGCGTTGTCGGTACCCGTGCCCATGTACTGCGGCGGTGCGCCGGGATCGAGCCAGATTGGCCAGCTCACGCCATTGCGCGGGCGGTAGGTTCGATCCGAAGTGAGCATTCCGAACGGAGTCACTCCGCCCCACTCCGGCGATTGAAATGCCGGGAATCCGCCAGGAATCACATTGCCTTGCTGATCGACAAAGCTGGTTAGCGCCAACGGCTGCCACTGATTCGGAAACTGCATGTCGGGATTGCCGCCAAGCGAAACAATCATCGGAGCATTCACCGATACATACACGCGATTTGCAAAGTTGTTCGCTTCATTTGAGCCATCGTTCACCAATGCGGCGAGCATCGCGGCAGCAATTCGATTACCGACGGCCACTGGATCAAGACCCACCGTATGCGTGTCGGTTGGCACGACGCCGTATTGCGCGAGCAATGCGTCGTACTGCGGCTTCATCACCGTATACCCCGGACTCGTAGCAAATCGAGCGCACAAGATCCGGTACGAGACCACGCTGATCGCCTGCTCGCGGGCGACGTACAACGACGTCCCGACCGGCTCGCCGTGATCGTCAACAAAGCAGGCTGCTCCGGTGCCATCAAAGGCACGCCATGCGTCCCACATTCCGGCCGAGTGATGAAAGAGGTTGCGCGCATGCACGGGCGGCCGGGCAAAGTCGCGCTTGATCGAGTCAAGAAGTAGGCGGTTCCAGTTCAATGCCGCCGTTGCTTGTGCAGATGCAGTGCCATGGAGAGCCCCCACGAACAAGACGATCGCCACCAGCAATCGTGTTGGCTTCAGGCTCATAAACGCATGGTGACAGAATTGCCCTTCAAGTCAAGCGGATTCCTGTAGGGAAGATTCCCGCAAACATTATCGGGGCTACCTCGCAGCTGGCGAAACAAGGTCAATCGAGCCAATACTGCCGCTCAGCGCGGGGCGGGACTCACCGCCGAAGCCGGTCGAGTTTCAACCGTGCCGGCACTGAACAGAATCTTGTCAACCGCGTCCATCACGGTGTCAGCACTCAGAGCGTGCGTTGCGGTGCGATCAAACCGCGCAATATTCAGGCCAACGGCCTGGCCATCAAGATTGACGATCGGCCCGCCACACTGTTCCGGCCAGACAATTCCATCGTGCGCCAGGACGCTCCCAAATCCTGTGGAGATGTCCGAAATGGCCGTGGTGGTGTTACCGCGCGAAGGTCCGCCGTTTCCACCACCGCTTGGCACGCGCTTCGCAAGCGTGGCCTCAAGATGCAAGACTTCCGTACCGCGCGACACTTCAAGCGCCACATGATCACCAACGGATCGGTCTGCAATGACGCGCCGCAATCCCATGCGACCACCCACGCTCTTGCCATCAAGACTGAGCAGCACGTCCCCGACCTGAATACCCGCTACTTCCGCGGCGGAGCCAGCGACCACCACTTCCACTTTGAGTGCTGAAGAAACTTCCAAGTCCTCCAGTTCCTGCGCCGTGGCAGGTGCTGTCTGTACACCCAAGAACGGGCTCGCACTCCAATCACGATCACTCGCGCGCGACTCAATGGCCGCAAATCCCAAGGCAGCCGAACGCTGACCGAGGCGTGGGGTGAGGAGCACTTGCCCAGGCTCCACGTGCGCGCCGCGCGTCCAAGTAATCGGCGTAAGAGTGCAATTGTCAATCTTCAGAACGGCCAAATCCAAGGGACCATCAGAGCCAATGACACGCGCGCTGAAGCGCTCACCGGCAGCAGACTCCAATTGCAGCACACCACCCTGCCACCCAACTGGTAGTTGCGATCGCTTGGTCACCGCGTGACCATCGGCATCAATGACGGTGGCGCACACCCGCGCAGCTTTCCCGTCCATCACGTTCAACATGGAGGCGCGGGCGCTGGCAGCCACCTCATCAAAGGGAAGTCCGCGCTGCACAGCCATCCGACCGTTGTTCGATCCACCGCGCGCGAAATTCGTTCGAACACCGCGGTCCGAAACATCAGGCGCATTCAGCGTCATCATCTCCTCATCAATACCGTCACGAAACTCCCACATACGCTCGCGCAGTCGATCAATCGGAGTGGCAGCATTCTCCCACGGACTTTGCCCGCATCGAGAATTGATAGCGACCACTTCGCCGCGAAGATTAAAACTAGGTCCGCCGGAATCACCTGCGTCGATCGGGGCGTCAAAGAGCATTTCCGTGCGACTGTTACTCAGCACGCGACCAACGCGCACCAACGATGGACGCGGTTCTTCTGGCGGCCCTTGCGTGAATCCCATCGCTAGCAACCAATCGCCCGCTGCCAATCCAGTACTCGTGCCGAGCGGCGCGCATGGCAGGTCGCGACCCTCCGTATTCAGTTGAATGAGCCCGCAATCCAGGGTGCCAATGTTGGCCTGCCCAAGCGTTCGACCCCTCAGCTCGGTTCCATCGGAAAGTGTGACGTTCACTCGGACACCCGCGCGCCCACCAACATGGCCGCACGTGGCAACCAGCCCATCCGAAGTAATCACCACACCAGTGCCAGTGCTTCCGCCGCTCATGCGCCCGCCGCCAATGCGAATCAGCACCACCGTTGGGCGTAACTGCACGGCTAACGCGCGCAGCTGCCCTTCCAGTGTGCGCAGTTCGGCGATCGATGCAACATCATCAAATGGATCTTGACCGCGCGTTCCATCCCCGACCGCCGCGCTGGATGTTTGCAGCGCGGCGGTCAGGAGGATGACGGTCAGTGGAATCACTTGATACTTGTAGGCGCAGCAGAAGGCTTGGCGGCGCCGATTGGACGAATCTTGATGTTCCGGTACATGACCACGTCGCCGTGATCTTGAAGCACGATGTGCCCCTTATCCTTCGTACCAAACGCCTTCATAGATGCGAACTTGCTGCCGGCAACCTTGTCCTTCCACTCCTTGGAAGAAAGGTCAAACTCCGCAGTCTTTACGCCGTTGAGCGTGTAGGTGACCTTTGGACCGATCGCCGAAATGACTGCGTGGTTCCACTCGCCGACCGGCTTCGTGGCGCCCGTGGGTGCCGGATAGAGGGCGTAGCAGGCGCCAGCGCTGGTCAGCGGGCTTTGGCCATCGGCGTGCTTGGCGTTATCAAGGACCTGCATCTCCGGGCCGGTCTCCCACGGCGCTCCGAAGTCTTCCGAGGAACGCCACATGATGCCACTGTTGCCGCCACTGCTGATCTTCCAGTCAATGGCAAACTCAAAGTCCGAGTATTCATCCTTGGTGGCCAAGTCGCCGCCCTTACCACGCAGCACGATGGCGCCATCTTCAACAGCCCACTCCTTTGGGGTGTCGGTGCGCTTGAAGCCGCGGAAGGACTTGCTGGCATCCTTACCGTCAAAGAGCAGCACCCATCCATCCTTCACTTCGGCTGCCGAGAGTGTGTTCGGAGTTGTCGGTTCCACCTGCTGGGTGGCCATGCATGAGACGATCGAGAGGCTGGCGACGGTGAGTGCAATGAGGTGGCGCATGAAGTCAAGGTCCATTGGTAGGAGGTCAGATCAAGCAGTCAGAATATCCACGGTTCACGCGCGCGGAGGGGCGGAGGCACTCGCCGCCGGCGCGGGAACGGCAGCAGGAGCAACCGCCGGCGTTCCCGTCGGAACAGCAGCGTTCGCGGGAACTTCCGGCGGGAACACCGGGATAGCAAGGATCTTGGTTGGCGCATCGCGGGACAGCTGGATCACCACCACTTCCGTTCCCACCAGCGTCTTGACGGGGGCGCCATTCACCTTCACCTCTACCGCTGGTCGCGCTTGGTCCGCGGCAATCATGACCAGCGTGTCGACCACGTATTTGGGCGGAAGCGAGGCGATTTCATAGGTAAATTCCATGGAGTCGTCGGCCAGGCGCTTCGACTTCACGTCAACCACGGCGGTTGCCCCGGTGGAGGTACGGAGCGTGAACCGCATAGCGCCGTGCGGGCTGCGCGCATAGATGGTCTCGGCGCGGAGCAATTTGTCGTCAAGCAAAAGCCGCGGCGGCGGAATCTCCATCCACGGGAGCCGAATCGTCAGCGTGTCGGAGCTTGACTTCCCCACGAGCGCCGGTGCCTTCGCTTGCGGGTCCTCGCCGGAGATCACTTCTCGGATGCATCCTGACGTGGTGATGCCTGCAGAAGCGACCGCTAACAGGGCGCAGCTCCGCAAATTGAGAAGATTTTTAAGGTTCATTGTCGACATCGTAACTCACGGGCGGAACGCGGCTTCCGTGCTTGGAATGCGAGTGCAGCGAAATTTCCGCCAAACTCGCTGATGGGTTGCGCCCGCCATTTACGCTTATAAGACTAGAGAACTAACCCTTTTCAACGCTTTGCTGCATGCGAAAGAAATATATGAAACACACCGCGACCACCGCGACTGCTGTACTCCTCGCCCTGCCCCTTGTTTGCGCCAGCATCGCTGAGGCGGGCGCCCCGATCAACCCGGGAGCCAAGGCTGAGCGCGTCACCCTCTCGCCACTCGAGACCCTAACTAGCACTGACTACGGGATGACCCCGGGTCACTATCAGGCCTCCGTTACCGGCAATTCGGCCGATCTCAACTGGCTCACTGGCGGCAGCAACTTTGCCGGCGTTTGCACTGGTAGCACCGACCCATCAACCGGGTTTATCACCGTCATCGGTAGCTCCCAAGGAATTTCCGTGGTGACTCTGGCCGCGAACACCACGTTCGCTATCAGTTACAACATGACCGGCGTGGTACGCACCGGAAACGACGTGAGTTGGGCGCTCATTGATACCAGCACCTCGGACGTTGTCTTTGGATTGACGTTCGAAGATACGAATGCCACCGCCGCCGGCGGGGTCTCGGACACTTCCGCCGCTGGCTCATTCTCTGGAACGGTTGCAGCGGGCACGTATTGGCTGATCATGGCTGCCCAATGTGAACAGCTTGGCGGCAACTTCTCCTACGACGCCACGTTCACCGCCGTGCCAGCGCCAGGAGCGTTCCCAGCCATCCTGATGGCCGCAGCACTCCGCGGTCGCCGTCGACGCTAATTGCTCGGAAGGTCACTTCCGCACGCAACCAACTCAAAAACAAACAAGCCCCGCCGATGTGCGGGGCTTGTTCATTCAGGTGGACCATACTGGATTTGAACCAGTGACCTTCTCCGTGTCATGGAGACGCGCTAGCCAACTGCGCCAATGGTCCGACGCACGCAGTCTATCGGCTTCCGGACGTCCGGACAAGCACCCCAATCGGAATGAATTGGAACCCGCAAATTGCCCCTCGCTCAGGCGGATATCGAAAGGAATGAGCGCGTTCTTGCAGCAATCCACACCATGCGGACGATGAAACCTGCGACAGTTTCACACCAAAGCGAGAACCACCCACATGGCACACACCACCCACGCCTCCAGCAGCAACGCCGCCCATAGCCGCGCAGATAACACCGTCGCACCACGGCGTCTTGACATCTTCAGCCCCGGCTTTGGTCTTGCCATGATTGGCGCTGGACTCATGGCGCTGGCCGCCGTTGAGGGAACCGGCATGCTGCTTGGCCGTGCCACCGATGCAACCACTGCGCAGGCTGGAGTTGGTGAGTGGATCAGTAGCGATGCGCCGATGGAGGCCTTCGGTGCGTACCAACCCGCTGGCAACAACATGGAATCCGCCGCCATGCTCGACCCGCAATCGGCCGTTGGTACGGGGCCGGGCGCACCACGATCAACCGCACGCAATGCTGCTCCGCCAGCATCGGGTGTCCTTGTTGGAATTGCCGCCAACCCCATCCCGAATGGAACCGCGGTCTACCGGCTGTGGTCAAGCGGACGCGTGGAAGCCATGATCACCACCGAAGAGAATGTCTGGAGCCAATGGGTACCGGCAGCGCCTGGACTGTCGACCAACATGCAACGTCCGGCGTCCAGCTCGGACAACCCTGACACGAATCCGTAACCTGATTCGCGTGGTGAACTCGGGCAAGCGATCGATCAGGCGGTGAAAGTAGCGATACACCGGCGGATACGGTTGAGCGTGCTGTCTCGTCCAAGAATTGCCAGCGTGTCAAAGATGGGCGGACTCACTGTCCCACCACTCACCGCAATGCGAAGCGGCTGTGCAACTTTGCCAAGATTGCCCTCCGTATGTTGCACTGCGTACGGAGTGATCGCCTGCTCAAGCGCCGTGGCACTCCACTCCGCACAGCCTTCCAACACAGGCAAGACTGCACGCAAGTGACTCAGCCCGTTGGGTTCCGGACCCAAGAGCGCCTTCTCCACATTCTTCGATCGCTCCCAGGCCAGCACGTCGTCGGCAATGATGAAGAACCGATTCGTGCGGAACATTTCATCAAGCGTCTTGGATCGTTCATGACTGGCGCCAGCAAGTTGTTCGAATTGCTCCGCAGTGATGCGCTTCATGAAGTCGGCGTGGAACTCTTGTCCATGCAGACGAGCCCGTGACACAAATTCTTCGCGCGGCATTCCCGTGATGGCATCGCAATTGAATGAAAGCAACTTGGTGCGATCAAACTTGGCTGGCGTCTTCACCACACGCTTCAGGTCGAAACGCTGCTTGAGGAATTCGGTGTCAAACTTCTCCACATTCTCGCCCGGGCTCCAGCCGTTGAGCGCCAGGAAGTTGCACAGCACTTCTGGCAGGTATCCGCTCTGCCGGAAGTCATCCACATTGATTTCAGGCAGCGTGACTTGCAGACCCGTTGCCAGCAACGATGCCTCGGCAAGTTCAAGTTGGGTGTTCTTGTCGGCCATCCACGCATCGAAACGCGCTTGCGAAATCGTGTCCTGCGGCGGAGCGGTGAGCTTGCGATCAATCACGGTCTTGCGCAGCACCTTGTCCTTGTCGCGCTTGGACATCTTGCTCGCATCGGGATTGGTAATCAGCGGCAAGTGCCCGTAGATCGGACGACGGAACCCAAGCGCATCTTGCAGCACCATGTGCTTGGCAGTGTTGTTGAAATGCTCCTGCGCGCGCAACACGTGGGTGACGCGCATGAGTTCATCATCGACCACCACGGCGAAGTGATAGGTTGGAAATCCGTCCGCCTTACGAATGACAAAGTCATCGACTTCGCCCGCAGGAAGCGTGGCTTCACCCAAGACTTCGTCCACGATGGTGATGGGGCCATCCGGAGTCTTGCAGCGAATCACCGCCGGGCGCCCTTCGGCCAACCATGCATCAACGGTGGCCTTCGGGAGGTTCGCCATTTCCGATCGGTCATAGCGGTACGCGTGGCCCGCCAGCTTTGCGGCCTGCCGCTTCGCGTCCAGTTCCGCGGTGGTGTCGAAGGCGTAGTACGCCTTACCAGCTTCCACTAACTGCGCCAGGTAGCGGTTGTAAATATCCAACCGCTCGCTCTGGAAGTACGGCCCGTGCGCACCACCTCCGTGCGTGCCGAGCACCGGACCCTCGTCCCAGCCGATCCCAAGCCATGCCAGATCCTTCAGGAATCCAACGCTTGCCGAGTCGCTCGACCGCTTTTGGTCGGTGTCCTCAATGCGAAGCAAGAAGGTGCCACCCTTCCCCTTGGCAAAGGCCCAGCAGAACAAGGCCGTGCGAGCGCCGCCCACGTGCAGGTGACCGGACGGGGACGGAGCGAAGCGAGTGACGCAGGAGGGGGTAGACATGTGAGGCGGCAAAGGTACCGGGGATCTTGCGCGCGAATGCGAAGCTCATCGCTCGCCCGCCGGAAACCTTCCATTATCAGGACACCATTGATGCTTCAGCAACATCCGCGCGCCCTCCACACCGGCGGGGGCGCGGTCTTTCCATGTGCTTTCCGCGCCCGGAACATCAGTACCCTTGCACCATGTCTGCCATCGTCGGTCTCATTTCCGACAGCCATTCCCGCTGGGAACGCACCAAGCGCGCCATGGCGGCCCTGCAAGCGAAGGGCGCCACCACGTTCATTCATTGCGGAGATGTGGAGGATGATTTAGTCCTTGACCAGCTCGCGGGGCTTGATAGCCACCTCGTGTGGGGCAATTGTGATTGGAATCATGACTCCCTCACCCGCTACGCAGCCAACATCGGTATCACCGTGCATGGTGATGCTGGCGAAATCACCGTGGACGGCAAGCGCATCGCCTTCACACACGGACATGAACTCCCGGCACTGCGCGCGGCGGTCAGCAGCGGCGCTCATTACCTGATTCACGGCCACACCCATGAACTGCGGGACGAACGCAACGCCGGAACGCGCATCATCAATCCGGGCGCCTTGCACCGCGCTGCGCGGTACACCGTGGCCACACTTGAGCCAGCCACTGATCAGCTGACCATCATTGAGGTGCCAGCATGACGAAAGGTTCGAACCGATGACTCAGCAGCACAGCACCGACCCGCTCAGCAACTTGGTCACCGACACCCTTCGGAAATCTGCCATCACGGCCCGGCGTGCTCGGCAGAAGTTTCGACGACTGTCCAGTCCGCGCCACATCTACACCGCGCCGGGAACCATGGTGGTTTCCCCCGATGACGTTCCGCCAGTCATCACCGTGTTTGCTTACGGGCCGACGAGCTACAAGGAACTTGTCGTCACCAGTGTGGCTGAAATCGTTGCGCTGGGTACGGAGTGGCCCGTCTTGTGGGTGGATGTGGATGGCTTTGGAAACCCGGCACTTCTGAAGGAGATTGCCGACCACTTTGGCATCCATCCGCTTGCCATGGAAGACGCCACCGACACCGCGCAGCGGGCGAAGAGTGAGCCCTACGGCGACGCCACATTCTTGGTGCTGCCCATGCCGCACGAAGATGAACGGGGATTCTGGACTGAACAGCTTGCAATCTGGGTAACCGCGCGCGTGGTGGTGACTTTCCAAAGCGTGCCGGGAGACTGCCTGAACCCACTGCGCAACCGCATCCGCGAGAACAAGGGAAGAGCACGAACATCCGGTGCTGCGTACCTCTCCTATGCGATCGCCGATTCCGTGGTCGACGGCTACTTCCCCATCGTTGACCGCATCGGCGAAGCGCTCGAGCCGCTGGAGGATGAGGCGTTCACCAAGCCTGATGGCCGAACGCTTGGCAAGATTCGCCGCATTCGCGCAGAGCTCATTCGCGTGCGCCGCGCCGTACTTCCACTGCGTGATGCCGCCATCGCACTGGCCTCACTCGACCGCGTCTTTGATACAGACACGCGCCACTACCTGCGCGATCTGAACGATCATGTCTCGCGCGTCTTGGATCAACTTGAAACTGACCGGTACATGGCCAATGATTTACTGGACATTTATATGACCAGCGTCAATCTGAAGGTGGCAGAAACCTCCAAAGTTCTGACGATTATTGCCACGCTGTTCATGCCTTTGACATTTATCGCCGGTGTGTACGGGATGAACTTCAAACACATGCCGGAACTTGAATGGATGCTCGGCTATCCATTCGCCTTAAGCCTGATGGGATGCACCGTCATTGGCCTGATGACGTATTTCTGGCGTAAAGGGTGGCTTCAAGACACTACTAAGTGATTCAGTTGCATACAGTCACTTATGACCGGCGAAGCAACAACTATGCCAACATCCCCTGCTATTCACACCCTGGCTGAACTTCGTGCATCGGGCTGGCGCAGCCGATCCATCAAGGCGGAACTCCGAACCAACTTTGAGCACGCCCTCGCCGCATCATCGGCGCGCGGCGATCGAGGTGCCGCCGGTCTATTCCCCGGCATTCTGGGCTATGACGACACCGTCCTGCCGGAACTTGCCACCGCCATCATCGCTGGCCACGACATCCTGTTCCTTGGCGAGAAGGGCCAAGGCAAGAGCCGCCTGATGCGGATGCTTCCCAACTTCCTAGACGAGTGGCTGCCGTACCTGGACATTCCCGGTTGCGCTGTGCATGAAGATCCGGAACAACCCATCACGCGCGCCGGGCGGGAGATGTGCGCCAACACTGCCGATCGCATTCCGATTGCATGGTGGCATCGCAAAGATCGCTACGCCGAACGACTGGCCCCTGGAACAAAGTTCGCTGACCTGATTGGTGAAATCGACCCATCGCGTCTCGCCGCTGGCACCAGCATGGGCTCCGAAGACGCATTGCACTTCGGCCTGGTTCCGCGCATGCACCGTGGCATCTTCGCCATGAACGAACTTCCTGACCTTGATGAACTGGTGCAGGTTGGTCTCTTCAATGTGCTCGAAGAACGCGACGTGCAAATTCGCGGCTATCCGGTGAGTTTCGATCTGGATGTCTTACTGGTATTTAGCGCAAATCCAAGCACCTACAACCGCTCCGGCAAGGTGATCCCGCAGCTGAAGGACCGCATTGGTAGCACCGTGGTCACCCACTATCCACGCGAGCGTGATGCCGGCATTGCCATCACCCGGCAAGAGGCAGGCATGGACCTGGGCGGCGAATTCCCAGTGATTGTTCCGCCGTTTATGGATCGAGTGGTGGAAGAGATTTCCATCGCCGCTCGGCGTAGTAAGTTTGTTGATCATGCCTCGGGAGTCAGCGCGCGTTTCAGCGTTGCCAATTGGCGCACCATGGTTGCCAGCGCACGGCGTCGAGCAATCCAACTGGGTGAATCTCCAGCAGCGCCGCGCATCAGCGACCTTTCGCACTTGCATTCCTCAGCACTTGGAAAGTTAGAGCTTGATCTCATGGGCAGCCATCAGATGAACGAGCGCCAAGTGATTGATGCCATTGTTGCTGAAGCGGTGGGCGTTGTCTTCAAGGAATATGTAGAAGAACACGGCCTTGCGGCGATCGCAGATGCCTTTGCAAAGGGCGTGCGCATTGAAGTGGGCGACCTCGTGCCCAGTGCGCAATACGCACAACGCATGAATAGCGTCCCGGAAGCATGGGACAAGGCATTTGAAGTGAATGCCAGCACCGATGCCGCCGTTCGAGCTTCATGCGCGGAGTTTGTCCTTGCGGGACTGTGGGCCACCGATCGCGTAAGCCGAACCGCCAAGCACGGCCGCACGTCCTATGAGGTGAAGTAACCGCCGTGGCACACGACGACGACATGTCGCCTGACGCTGATGAATCGATGGGCGCACCAGTTCCTGATGCGCAGTCGACTGCCCCGCAGCCACTCGGCGGCGTGTTGCATACGTACCTCGGCTACGACGCCGTCAAGTTTGGTCAAGCGCAGCCTGCTGACTCCAGCGGTGCCGCGCGCGGCGCGTACGAACATCTCATGGCCGCAGGATCCATGCGTCACTTCACGGACGAAGAACTGGCGGACGCCATTCGCCTTGATCCTTCGCAAATCCAGGGCCTTGGACCGAGCATTGATGCGCTGATCGAACTGCTTGAGCAACGCAAAGAACGCATTCTTTCTACCTATGACCCAACACCCGCAACGCACGCTGCTGCGAAAGCGTTCCTGGACACCGCTGCCGGAGCGGTACCTGAAACCGGCAAGCCCGACGTTGCGAAACGGATTGCGCACGCCATTGCCGGTGAGCAGTTGCGCGATCTGGAGCGATTGTGGTACCGACTTCCAGAGAATTCACCCGAGCAGCGCGCGCTCACGCAAGCACTCGAACGCCTGCGCGAGAAGTATGAAGTGGATCAACTCACTTCACGATGGTCGTTCAGCGGCCGCGAAGCGCTTGATGTCCCCGGCGCGATAGAGGTGAAGGCAGAGTTGGAAGAACTCGATCGCCTCTTGGAGCAATTGCGCGAAGCACTCAAGAATGCAAAGCCAGCCATCATTGACATGGATGCATTGGCAGAGTTCGCGCCGCAAGAGCAGGTCGACTCACTCCGCGACGCCCAACGAAGAGTGAATGAATTGTTGGAGCGTTTGGCCGAGGATGCAGGCCTCGCGCGCACTCCGGAAGGCGGCTGGCAAGTCAGCCCCAAGGCCATGCGTCTGTATCAGCGCAGCCTGCTGGCAACCATCTTTGGCGGCCTACAAGCAGCGCGGAGCGGCAGGCACGAAGGCGTTGCCAGCCCAGACGGCGCTGTGGAATTGCCTTCCACGCGACCCTACGAATTTGGCGATAGCCCGTCCGCCATGGACATTCCACAAAGCATGGTGAATGCCCTGCTCCGTGAATCCGCGGACGGCCCGCGCGCGCCCGGCACTCCGGTACGCATGCGCTCCGACGATATGGTGGTGCACAAGACGCGCCAGCAACCAAAGTGCGCGACCGCAGTCATCATGGATATGTCTGGCTCCATGCGCAACGGTGGGCAGTACGTGCAAGCCAAGCGCATGGCCATGGCGCTCGATGGCCTGATTCGCAGCGACTACCCCGGCGACTATTTGCAGTTTGTTGAGATGTACACCGTTGCCAAATTGCGGTCTTCGGGCGAAATCCCCAGCATCATGCCCAAGCCGGTCACCATTCGGGAGTCCGTGGTGCGCCTGCGCGCGGACATGTCGGACCCGGACATCACGGAGATGGATCTGCCGCTGCACTTCACCAACATTCAGCGAGCGTTGCAACTTTCCCGGCAGTGGCTCGGTGGCAGGCCAACACCAAATCGCCAAGTGATGCTGATCACTGACGGACTACCGACTGCGCACTTTGAGGGCAGCGATCTGTACATGATGTATCCACCGGATCCACGAACAGAGCGCGAGACCATCCGTGAAGCCATGCGCTGCAAAGAGGCCGGCATCACCATCAACGTGTTCCTGCTGCCAAGTTGGAGTCAGACCGAAGACGATGTGCAGTTTGCGCACCGTATGGCGGAATCAACCGGTGGCCGTGTGTTCTTTGTTGCCGGACGGGAACTCGACCGCTTCGTAGTCTGGGACTATGTGAAGCGCCGCCGCTCAATCTTGGGCTAATTCCGGGGATTCGCTCGATTCCGCCGCGAATTGGGGGCTTGATCGCCCCTTCAGGTCGACATACAGTTAGCAACTTGGGCTTAGGAGGCCCTCCGACCACTTATGAACCCGTTCATCAATAGTTCCCACGGTACGCACATGAGCTCCAACACCTCAACGTTCGACAACCCAACGCGCGCCTCTGACTACTTCGGCTGCATGACCTTCAGCGGTGACACCATGCTGAAGCGCCTGCCAACTGACGTCTTTACAAAGTTGCAGCGCACCATGAGTCAAGGCACATCGCTTGACCCAGCAATCGCCAACACGGTTGCCGTTGCCATGAAGGACTGGGCGATCGAACACGGTGCCACCCACTATTGCCACTGGTTCCAACCACTGACCGGCATCACTGCTGAGAAGCATGATGCATTCCTTAATCCAATGTCTGATGGCAGCGCCATCGAACAGTTCTCCGGCAATCAACTGGTGATCGGCGAACCCGACGCATCCAGCTTCCCATCGGGCGGAATCCGCGACACCTACGAAGCGCGCGGCTACACCGCTTGGGACGCCACCAGCCCAGCGTTCCTCTTGCGCAATCCGTCGGGCATCACCACCCTGTGCATCCCCACTGCGTTCGTCAGTTGGACCGGCGAAGCGCTCGACAAGAAGACCCCGCTCTTGCGCTCCATTCAAGCGCTTTCCAAGCAGGCGATGCGCATTCTGAAGATCTTTGGTCACGACGCTGGCGTCTCTCACGTCGTGGGCACCCTCGGTTGCGAGCAGGAGTATTTCCTAGTTGAGCGTGAACAGGCCGAGCAGCGCCTCGACCTGATGATGACGGGCCGAACCATGATGGGCGCCAATCCGCCCAAGGGCCATCAGCTGGATGACCATTACTTCGGCGCAGTGCCGGACCGCGTACTGACCTTCATGGCGGAAGTAGAAGCACGGCTCTTTGAGCTGGGCGTTCCAGCCAAGACGCGTCACAATGAAGTGGCTCCAAGCCAATACGAATTGGCGCCGATGTTTGAGAATGCCAACATCGCCGTTGATCACCAAATGATCACCATGCAAGTATTGCGCATGGTGGCTCGTAAGTACGGATTTGAGTGCTTGATCCATGAGAAGCCGTTCGCAGGCATCAATGGAAGTGGCAAGCACAACAACTGGTCTATGTCCACAAGCACCGGCATCAATCTTCTTGATCCACGCGCGGATACGCACACCAACATGCAATTCTTGGTGTTCCTCACGGCAGTGATCCGTGCCGTCGATCTGCATGCCGATATGTTGCGCGCATCCATCGCTAGCGCCGCAAATGACCACCGTTTAGGGGCAAATGAGGCACCTCCAGCCATTATGAGCATCTTCCTCGGCGACATGCTCACTGACATTCTGGATCAGTTGCAGACTGGCTCGCCCAAGAAGACCAAGACCGGTGGCGAACTTGATCTTGGCGCCACTAGCCTCCCACACATTCCGCGCCACGCAAGTGATCGCAACCGCACGTCTCCGTTCGCATTCACGGGCAACAAGTTTGAGTTCCGTGCCGTTGGTTCAACAAGTGCCGTTGCATGGCCGAACACCGTCCTCAACACCATCGTTACCGAGAGCATTGACTTCTTGGCAACTGAACTGGAGAAGAAGGCCGGTAAGAATCCTTCCGCTGCGAAACTTGAAGCTGCAGTCAAGACCGTGCTCAAGGAAACCATCAAGGCGCACCGTCGCGTGTGCTTTGACGGCGACGGCTACGGCGAGGCATGGCACAAGGAAGCCGAGAAGCGTGGCCTGCCCAACTTGCGCAGCACCGCTGAAGCCTTAATCGCATTCAGTACCAAGAAGGCGCGCGATGTCTTTGCGAAGTACCACGTCTTGAACGCGCGTGAACTTGAGGCTCGCTATGACGTGCTCGTCGAGAATTACTGCACGGTGATTGGCATTGAAACGCGCACGATCATTCAGATGGTCCGTACGCAGATTCTCCCTGCTGGTCTCCGGACTCAGGAAGAATTGGCCACCACCGTGGGCGCAACGCTTGCTGCCGATGTTGACTGCGCGGAAACACAAGCTGATCTGCGCCACTACGTGGGCCTAGTCAATGACTTGCGAGTTGCTGTTGCTGAACTTGAGAAACTCGCCGCCAAGCACCACAAGGATCATGCCAATGAAATGCGCTTCCTGCGCGACAACACCGTGCCCGCAACGGCACGTGTTCGCGCCGCATGTGATGCACTCGAACGCGTGACTCCGGACGACAATTGGCCCCTACCCACCTACGCCGAAATGCTTCTCATGAAGTAACGGACACGATTCGGCGATCGTCGCCAATCCCCGTATACTGCTTCGCTTTCCCCAGACACAAGACCCAGACACCAGACCTGATCGAGCAACACTATGGCCACTGAGAGCACCGTCGTCGTCGAGAACATTGGACCTGCCCGCAAGCGACTCAAGATCACCATCCCTGCAGCGATGGTCGACGAGCGTCTCACCGAGGCATATGCCAGTGCTCGCACCGAGGTGAACATCCCCGGCTTCCGCCGCGGCAGCGCACCGATCGGTCTGATCGAGAAGCGCTTCGGCGCTTCGATCATGGAAGA
Source organism: Phycisphaera mikurensis NBRC 102666 (assembly GCA_945878575.1). Classification (GTDB taxonomy): domain Bacteria; phylum Planctomycetota; class Phycisphaerae; order Phycisphaerales; family SM1A02; genus UBA966. The sequence continues at coordinate 47,114 of CAMDUB010000002.1, forward strand.
CCTGCGCCGCCGGCTCCTGACCGACGCGTATTCCAAGGCGCTGCAGGATCACAAGCTCCAGCCCGTTGCAGATCCCGAGGTGGACGAGGCAGCCGCTGACGTTGAGATCAAGCGCGGCAAGGCGATCGAAGTCTCGATGGACATTGAAGTCATCCCGGAGATCACCCTGCCAAAGTTGGAGGACGTCGAAGTCAGTCGCCCAGTGGCAGAGGTTGATGAGAAGTACCTCGCCGACGAGATTCGCCGACTCGGCTACCGCTTCGGAACTCCGGCTCGCATCGACGGTCCCTTTGAGACCCTCGATCGCATGGTTGGCAAGGCCACGGTGCGCGTCAAGGGCGCCAAGCAGGACCCGTACTTTGAATCCGCTGAGTGCCTGGTAGTGGTGCCCGATGTGGAAGACGAAGGCAAGGGACAAGTGCTCGGCCTCATGTTTGACGACCTGAGCAAGCATGTCACTGGCAAGAAGATTGGTGACTCCATTGTTCTGAAGACCACCGGTCCAGAAGTGCATGAGCGCGAAGACCTCCGCGGTGCGGAAATCACCGTGGAATTCACGCCAACCCAAGCAGAGCGCATCACTCCAGCCGAGCCAGCCGCAGTGGCTGAATCGCTGGGTCTTGGTGCAGTTGAGAACTTGCGCGAGCAGGTGAAACTCTCACTTGAATCACGCCGCGATCAAGAGCAACGCGCCGCTATGCGCGAGCAGGCCGCTGAGTGGCTGCTTGAGAAGGTGACCTTTGATCTTCCAGAGAAGATGTCGGGCGCCCAAGTTGCACGCAACATTGAGATGCAGCGCATCCAGTTGCAGCAACAGGGTCTCGAAGAGGCGCAGATTGAGCATCGCCTTGCCGAAATCCGTGGAGCCAGCGAAGAAGACACCCGCAAGCGCTTGCGCGCGTTCTTCATCCTTGCGCGCTTGGCGCAGGACCTTGGTATTGATGTTTCCGATGCTGAACTCAACGCATCGATCGTGCAGATGGCGCGCTCGCGCGGCACTCGTCCCGATCAGATTCGTACTGAACTCCAGCAGAATGGCCGCCTGAACGAGATGGCTTTGGCCATCCGTGAAGCCAAGACGCTTGACCGCGTTCTTGCCAAGGCCAAGGTCACTGATGTACCTGCCGAAGAATGGAACAAGATCGTTGCCGACAAGCAGAAGGCAGCGGCAGCACGCGTGACACCAAAGAAGAAGGGGTAATCCGCGCGTGAACGCCGGGTCAAACGACGCCCTGTTCTGGATCGGCATCGTGGCACTCTTCGTGCTGATTGTCGGCGGAAGCGGCATTATCTTTTGGGCTCGGCGCGCTGCGAAATCACCCGATCTCGGAGCAACACCCGGCTTTACCCTTGATGACATGCGCGGCATGCTCGAGCGTGGCGAGATGACGCGCCGCGAGTTCGACACTGCGCGGGATGCCATGGTGCAACGAACACGCGAGAATGCCAAGAAGGAACGGGATCAGCGCGGGGGCACAGACTGGGGCTCCGAGGAACCACGGCGAACACCGCGCCGATAGCCCTAATTGTGGTTTTTGATTCCTGATCCCGCCGATAAGGGGTGTTCGTTCTGAGGAATCCGCATAAGAACTTGCGAATGACGGTTCGCAAGCCATGATGGAAGTCTTCACTTCAGAATCCCCTCTTCAAGACCGATAGACTTACTCCCGTTGATCGATGCGCGCGATTCGCGATCGGTCCAACGTATTTAAGGAGCCACTGACCGATGCAGCCTATGCCGAGCCGTGAACCAAACCCCGCCATCCCGCAGCGTGCCAATGGCAACTCGGGTAACTCCAAGCGCGGTGGTGGTCGTGAGTTTGGCGATGGCTTCGGTGGCGGAACCAGCGGCGGTCCCAGTGGACCCGGCGGCGGCGGCGCATCCGGTAGTGGCGGCGGCGGTGGAGGTGACGGTGGCTTCCGCGGTCGCAAGGTCACTACCTGCAGCTTCTGCGGTAAGACCAGTCGCGAAGTTGGGCCAATGGTTGAAGGTCCCAGCGACGTCTACATCTGCACCAACTGCACTGACCTCTGCCAGAACATCTTTAAGCAGGAGCGACGTCGTGTCACCGGCAGTCGCCCGCAACTTGGACAGATTCCATCACCGCGGCAGATGAAGGAGTTCCTTGATCAGTACGTGATCGGCCAAGAGAACGCCAAGCGCGCGTTGTCTGTTGCCGTGCACAATCACTACAAGCGTCTCTCGCAACTTGAGAACGAGCAATCACAAGTAGAGCTCGACAAGTCCAACGTGTTGATGATCGGCTCCACTGGTACCGGCAAGACGCTCTTGGCCAAGACGCTCGCGCGCATTCTCAATGTGCCGTTCGCCATTGGTGACGCCACCACGCTGACCGAGGCTGGCTACGTCGGCGAAGATGTAGAGAACCTGCTCCTGAAGTTGCTGCAAGCTGCTGATTTCGACCTTGAAAGCGCGCAACGCGGCATCATCTACATCGATGAAATCGACAAGATCGGCAAGACCAATCACAACGTCTCCATCACCCGCGATGTGAGCGGTGAAGGTGTCCAGCAAAGCCTGCTGAAGTTGCTGGAAGGCACCACTGCCAACGTTCCTCCGCAAGGCGGGCGTAAGCATCCGGAACAGCAGTACATCCAGATGGATACCACCAATATCCTGTTCATCTGCGGCGGTAGTTTCGATGGCATTGAGGACATCGTGCGCAAGCGCATTGGTCGTAAGCGCATCGGCTTCTCTGCTGAGTCACAGGGCGTGGAAGACAAGGTCACTGAGCGCACCGCCCTGGTTGCCCAAGTCACCCCCGATGACGTGCTTGAATTCGGAATGATTCCCGAACTGGTTGGTCGTCTACCGATCGTGTGCCCGCTGCATCCACTCTCGCGCGATGCCATGGTGCAGATTCTGACCGAACCAAAGAACGCGCTCATCAAGCAGTACCAGCACCTCTTCTCACTTGAAGGCGCGCGCTTGGAGTTCACGCGCGACGCAGTGGATCTGATCGCCGATCGTGCCATCACTCGCAATACGGGTGCGCGTGCGCTCCGTGCAGTGGTTGATGAAATCATGATTGACCTCATGTATCACCTGCCCGAGCTGGACAATACAAACACCGTCTATGTGATCGATGCCCACGCTATCGAACACGGAACGCCACTTCAGCAGATGAAACGCCGCGAGCGCGAAAGCGCCTGACGACCAGTATGAGCATGCAGGAATCGATCCCCCACCGCGACTACGCCGCGCTGCGGACGCCCGCTGCCGCCATTGCCCACCTGCCGTCCCGCGAGGCACGCATGGAGGCCTTCGTGGAGCTGTGGTGGAGCGCGTTCGCAGCCTTCGGTGTCAGTTGGGCGGGTTTTTACGTCGACTGCCCGCATGAGCCAGACGCCCAGCGGATGGTTCTGGCGGCACGGCGGCCAGGGCCGGCGTGTTCGCCCATCGGTATTCACGGCGCCTGCGGGCAGGCCCTCGTCAGCGGCCAAACCTTGGTGGTGCGCGACGTGGCAGACCTTGGTGCGGGCTATATCGCTTGCGACCCCCGGGACCGCAGCGAGTTAGTGGTGCCGTGCCTGACGCCCGAGGGGCACGCCTGGGGCGTGTTTGACGTCGACAGCCACCAAGTGGGCTCGTTTCATGCCAGCGACGGAACAGCCTGCCACGAACTGCTTGGCCTGGCGGGACTGACTGGGCCGGCGCCGTCGTAACGCCGATAACAGGGTTCGGCCCAGAGCCCCGCAACCAGTTCAAAGTGTTGCGTGAAACGCCGGTTCCGCGTATCCTTCCCGATCCCCCGCTGCATGCCGCAACGGGCTTCACACCAAGGACTCACCATGTCACGCGTCTGCTACTTCACCGGTGCCCATACCACTTCTGGAAACGTCATCAAGCGCCGCGGTAAGGCGAAGTACCTCGGTGGCGTTGGTATCAAGACCACCTCGGTCAAGAAGCGCACGTTCAAGCCGAATCTGCAGACCGTGGACATCATGGAAGACGGCGCCCCAAAGCGCGTACGCGCCTCGGTCCGAGCAATCCGCTCAGGCCTGGTAGTGAAGCCGATGAAGCGCAAGTACACCTACACGCGCGAACTGCGCGAAGCCAAGGCTGCGGGCAAGTAAGCCGCAGCGTGTGACTCGGGTACGAGCACAACTCAAAGAATAAAGACACGGGCCGCCCACTTAAAGGCGGCCCGTGTTTCATTCATAGCGATGAGGTATGCGTCGCCGATCTTTGGAGATGTCGACCGGGATCGCATCGTCGGCGGGGATGATTTGGCGTTCCTACTCGCCGCATGGTCAGTATCGAACGACGATTCCTGAGTAATTTAGTTGACTTTCCGGCCATCGCGCCTATCATCTCCATGCTTCGCAGCGGGACACCCGACTCACACGCGCCACCAGCAGTGCCATGACGGCACTCCGGCCAATGAGCAAACCCCTGATTCCGCTCTCGAAGCCCTGGCAGAGAGCATGGGCTTTCAGTCAGCACATCGTGGGCGGAGCTATTGAACGAATGAACGGGATTCCGTGCGTGAACATCTCACGCATTGGAAGCACGTTGCGTTTAGTGAACAACGGACGAACCCGGCGCAGGACGCGCCGAAAGGAAGCTGGTGGCTGGATCGATTGGAAATTCCGATAGAGATCGCGTCTTGGACGCCACGGACCTCGTGGCGCTCATCGGCGAACATGTGCAATTGCGCCCCAAGGGACGCGAGCACGTGGGCATCTGTCCATTCCATGATGATCGCGCGCCATCGATGACGGTGGTCACCCACAAGAGTTCTGGTTTCTACAAGTGCTTCTCCTGTGGTGCCGCCGGAAACGCCATCGACTTCATGATGAACTACCACAAGATGGAGTTCATCGATGCACTGCGCGCGTTGGCCGAACGCGCCGGCATCGAATTGCGACAGACACGCAGTGAAGATGGCGCCACCGGGGGTCGACGCGCCCTACTCCGAGCCAACGCCATCGCCGCCAATTTCTATCGCAAGGCGCTGGCACACGCGGAGATTGGCGCTCGCTCCCGCGCCGCCCTCGATGCGCGCAATGTTTCGGAAGCGATGCGCGAACGATTCAATATCGGCGCGGCGCCCGATGGATGGGACACGTTCGTTCGCCACCTCGATCGTCTGCGCGCCCATCACCAAGGCGGCGGTCGTACCGACGATGGCGCCCGCGGCAGCGACGCCGTTCCAGACCTCGATGTCTTCCGAGCAGCCGGTCTCGTGCGCGATGGGCGCCAAGGTCCCATCGACGGATTCCGCAACCGGGTGATCTTTCCGATCTGCGATGAAATGGGCGCCCCCATTGCATTCGGCGCACGACAACTGAACGCCGAAGACCAGCCGAAATACCTGAATTCCCCTGAGAGCGGCGTATTCCACAAGGGACGCGGCCTGTACGGCATTCACCTCGCTAAGAAGTCGATCATTGATTCCCGCACCGCACTTATCTGCGAGGGATACACGGACGTCATCGCCTGCCACGCAGCCGGTGTGACCAACGCCGTGGCAACACTCGGCACTGCACTCACCCGCGAGCACGCCCGTGGTCTGAAGCGAGTGGCAGAGCGCATTGTGCTCCTCTTTGACGGTGATGCTGCTGGACAGAAGGCCGCAGACCGCGCCATCGAAGTGTTCTTTGCCGAGCCAGTCGATGTGCGCATCTGCACACTGCCCGATGAACTTGACCCCGACGAACTGCTGCGGCAGCCCGATGGACGCGAGCGTTTCGATGCCGCGCTTGCCAACAGCGAAGATGCACTCCGGCACTTTGTCCGCCGCTTCCGTCAAGATTTCCGCGGCGCTAACGGATTGAGTGCGCAACAGCAACGGATCGAAGCAGTGCTGGCTCGACTTGTGGAACTTGGATTCCGCGCCATGCCTGGTCTGCGCAAGACGTTGGTGATGTCCAGCCTCGGCTCGATCACCGGTTTGCCGGAACGCGATCTGGAAGCTGCGCTTGAGGCAGTCAAGGCGCCCACGCCCCGCTCGGCTCCGGAGGAGACGGTTGAGGTGAAGACCAGCTCGGTGTACCGACCGAGTTTGGAAGAACAAGGCTTTCCCATTCCGCAGGCCCGCGCTCGTCGCGACGCCGAGCGTGGTCTCCTGGCCATCCTGTTGGCGCACCCACAACTGGGCGCGGCACGGGTTCGCCTCGACGACGGGTCATCGCTTCCGGTCACCGAAGCCATCACCCCCGAGAGCTTCCTTGACCCGGACTGCCGCATGGTCCTGGAACCAATTCATCTGTGGCTGGAAGATCAGCACGCCTTCACCATGGACGAGGTGTTGGCGGAATTGCGCGGGCAAAACGTGAAATCCTGCGCCATTGACTTGGTTCTGCTTGGCGAGAAGCGCGCACCGTCCGAGAATATTGCCGTTGAGCGGCTCCAAGAGGCAGTTGACGCATTTGAACGCATCCGACGCTCCCGGACTTCCGTACTTCTCGCTGCGGGAAACATAAATCCTAGTACGATAAGGAGTTCGGACGAACCAAGCGCCCTCGCCGCGCGTTTAGAAACGATTAGGAATCGTGGGAGAGACCCCACCGCGTACGGCCGATTACCAGGGCCAAGTGGAAATCGCACCCCCGATCGCGAAGAAGAATGATGGATATGAGCCCTGAAACCCGTATTAATGATTCTAAGACACCGATTTACCGCCTTAACCCATAGATGACCGATTTGTTCTGTTTGCGTTCATCGCACCACGCAGAACCCCTCGCTAGAACTGGAACCTGAACATTGTCACTCGCACTCTCTGACTTAACCCCCGTCCTCCGCCAGCTCGTTGAACTCGGGCGCGGCCGCAAGTGGATCACGTACGAGGAGTACATCCGCTGCGTCCCCGATGAATTCGTCGAGCCTGAGAAGGTTGACGAGATGATTGTCCTCTTGGATGAACTTGGTATCGAACTCATTGATGAGAGCGAGCGCAAGCGCAACGGCTGGGACATGTTCGATGCCCCGCTGCAGACGAACCTGAAGTTCCAGCGCGACGAGAAGAAGCCAAACAAGCCGCCGAAGGTGCAAATGATCGATGAGGACGATGGTCCTCCGGTCGACTTCGATGGTGGATTTGAAGACGAGCAGCACCTCCCTGAGGAGCCTGCCGCTGCTGCCGCTGCCAACGCCGACGAGGAAATTCTTGACGAGGCCGAAACACAGGCTGCCGTTGAAGCTGCACTCGCTGAACAAGGTTCGAAGCGGATTGATGACCCGATCCGCATGTACCTGACGCAGATGGGAACGATTCCGCTTCTCACCCGCGAAGAGGAAATTCGCCTTGCGAAGAAGATCGAAACCACGCGCATGTGCTTCCGTCGCATGACGCTTGCCAGCGACTACGCGGCGCAAATGGCCGTGCAGATTCTCAAGCAAGTGCATGCTGGAACGCTGCCGTTCGACCGCACCATGCGCATCTCCACCGCTGAGGAGAACCATAAAGAAACCCTGGCAGCGCGCATTCCTGCCAACCTGCCAACGATTGAGCGCTTGCTGAACCGCAACCGTGAGATCTTTGAACTGCTCGACACCACCATTGCGGATGCCAAGCGCACCCAAGTGACCAAGGAGTTTGATCACAACCGTCGCAAGATTGCTGTGCTTCTTGAAGAGTGCTGCCTGCGCACCAGCCGCATTCAGCCGCTGCTGCGCAAGCTGCAGGGCCTTGACAAGAAGGTCAAGGAAATTCATCATCAACTGAAGAAGGCTGACAAGCATCCAGAGCGATTCGATCCAGAAGATCTCACCGTCATGCGCGACGAGATCGATGGACTGCGAAGCATGGTCTTGGAAAGCTCAGAGAACCTTGATGGTCGCGTGCGCCGTATTGAGCGCGCGTTCCTTGAGTATGAACAAGCCAAGCGCGACCTGTCCGGCGGCAATCTGCGCCTGGTGGTTTCGATTGCCAAGAAGTACCGCAACCGTGGATTGCCGTTCCTGGACATCATTCAGGAAGGTAACACCGGCTTGATGCGCGCCGTCGACAAGTACGAATACAAGCGCGGCTACAAGTTCAGTACCTACGCCACGTGGTGGATTCGCCAAGCGATTACCCGCGCCATCGCCGACCATGCCCGCACCATCCGCGTGCCGGTGCACATGATCGAAACGATGTCCAAGCTCCGCACCATCCAGAAGCATCTGCTTCAGGAACTCGGACGCGAGCCAACGGTGGAAGAGATTGCCCTCCGCGCCAAAATGCCGATCGAGGAAACTCGTCGCGTCATGAAGGTCAGCCGTCACCCAATTTCGCTCGACCGTCCGGTCGGCGAGAGCGAAGACAGCCACTTTGGCGACTTCATCGAGGATGAACGCCAGTCGAGCCCGCACGAGGCCGCATCAAGCGAACTCTTGCGACAGCGCATCAATGATGTGTTGCGCACCCTCACCTACCGCGAGCGTGAGATTCTCAAGCTTCGCTACGGTATCGGTGACGGCTACACGTACACGCTTGAAGAAGTCGGTCGTATCTTCAAGGTCACGCGCGAGCGCGTGCGCCAAGTGGAGAACAAGGCGATCCGTAAGCTGCAGCACCCGGTTCGCCGGCAACGCCTCGCCAGCTTCCTTGATCAGGAAGAGGGTTCAGACAGCTGAACCTGCACTCCATGCAGTACGTTTGATGACACCAGTCATTTCCCGACGCGCGCTTCTCACGGAGCGCGCGTCGGTCGTTTGCGGGTGCGCTACTTCGTCGGAACGATCGCCCGGCGCTCAATGCCGCGTGCAACCAGTACAAAGCACACCTTCGGCACCAGGTACATCGCCACCGCGACCCACCACGGAACACTCCACGCCCATACGGCACACATGACTGCGGCGGCGGTTCCAATCACCGGAATCCAACAGACGGCTATCGCCAATGCCACCGCTACTTCGCGCTGTGGGTTGTCGGAAAGCTTCATGAAGGCCAAGTACATCGGTACCGCCTCCCAGAAAGAGATGAGTACCCAGCCGACCACCAATCGAATGCGTCGGCCGCGCACGGAGCGGCGATCCATCGGGTAATCAGCCTTCTCTAAATCTCCAAATGGTCCAGTCATGCGTCCATTCCTCCACTGTGCTGCGTGATCGAATCCTGAACGGGCGGCGCAATCGGCTCTCGCAGTCTGGCAACGCGTTCGTAAGCGGCGCCAAACAACGCCAGCGCAAATGTTCCAGCGAACCAGCCGCCGATACTCATCAGGACGACCGCAATGGCAATCCCGGAAGACTTGGCACTCCCCATTCCGCTTGCGGCCGCTGACCACGCCAGCCAACCAGGAAGGAGCGCGGCGATCGCGACGGCCATGGCCACCAAGACCACGCCAACCATTCCCATCTGCACAGTGCCATCGGTCCATTGCCAGCTGAGCGTCACCGACGCCATGCCACCCATGCGCGGTCGCTCCGGATCCGCCACACGCACGATGGCGAACCACAGCCGAGCCGTCAACCACAGGGTGATACTCATGATGAGAGCACCGATCACCAGCAGCACTCCGGGAGTCACGATGCCAGAGATCGCGCGTGATGCGGATCCGATCAGCGCCATGGAATTGATCAGCCCCACTGCCATGGCAGCGCCGCCGCCGATCAAGAGCGTCACCAGTGCGGCGCCCATCGTTGGGACGTAACGCCGAAATCCGCACGTCATATCCGCAAAGCGGGCGTTACCACGCACCGCGCGCGCACCCAATACGGTGGCGCCAGCGGTCAGGGGAAGTACCAGAAAGAGCCCAAGCAGCATGGCTCCGCACAGATTGCAGCACGCGGGACCAATGGCCGCCAATTCCCGTACTGCTTCCTCCGGATCCGGCGTCTGATCGCCGCGTGCCGCTGCCCGAGCCGTACTTTGCTCCATGCGCTGGGAGGCATCCCACTGCGCCAATTGCGCTGGCGCGTTGGCAAGGGCCAATACCAGCACCGCAGCCGTCAGCAGTCCCATGCGGGCGCGCCACGCCGTCAACGCCGTCAGAATGACTGGTCCGACGAACGCCCCGTTGGCTTCCGGGCTCGAAGACCCACCACTCTGCATCCGATTGGCAGCAGGCAATTGGCTCATAGTCGCAGGGTACCCGCGCCATCGCGCTACGCTCCGCACTTGCGACCGCTACGCAACGAGAACCACCTATATGGCACTTCCACATCTCACCGACGAACAAACTCGCACCTGGACCCGATCACAGAAGGATCATTGGTGGCTTGAGACCGTGTTTCGCGGCAATATGCCGCAGCTGACCTTCCGCGCGGCACTCACCGGATTCATGCTCGGCGGGGTCCTGAGTGCTACCAACCTGTATATCGGCGCCAAGACTGGGTGGTCGCTTGGGGTGGGCGTCACCAGCGTGATCCTTTCCTTTGTGATCTTTCGAGCCCTGGCTCGGCTGCAGTTGTCCAAGGACATGTCGATCCTGGAGAACAATGCAGTTCAGTCAATCGCTACCGCCGCGGGATACATGACTGGTCCACTGATCAGCGCACTGATGGCGTACATGTTTGTCACGAACACCGTGATGGCGTGGCACCAGATGTTGATTTGGAATGTGGTGGCCAGCATCTTGGGAGTGCTGGTGGCATTCCCAATGAAGCGCCGCTTCATCAACGATGAACAACAACCGTTCCCAGAGGGACGCGCGTGCGCGGTGGTACTTGATTCGCTGTATCCGCATGCGCCCGCCGGCGGTACGAAGAATTTGGATGCTGCTGGATTGCCCATTGAGTCGGATGCTCGGACCGATGGCGCTGGCGTAGACACTGGGCTCTTCAAAGCCAAAGCATTGGCGTGGGCTGCCGGTATTGGCGCCGCGCTGCAGTTGGTGGTGGCAACGGGCTACATGGCCGTATTGCAAATCTCCCTCCTTGGAACATCCAAGGCAACGGACACCCTCAAGAAATTCCCAGAGCGCCTCGATGAGTGGTTGTACACACCGGCCAAGGACGCTGCCGGGAAAGTGATCGGCTGGGTACCAAACATTTCCGGAATCCAGCTCGACAAGCTGGGAATGACCGTGATGTTTGACTTGTCCATGGTGGGTGCCGGCGGCCTGATGGGCATGCGCGTCGCCAACAGTTTGGTGATCGGTATGGTCACCAACTACTTGGTGCTGGCGCCGCTGATGATTATGAATGGCGAGATCTTGCCAAAGAACTTCAAGAAGATCGCACAAGCTGATGGCACCTACGAGATGGCCGATGCCATCTTTGGACGCGCGCATCTGACCAATACGTGGTGCCTGTGGTGGGGTGTATCCATGATGCTCACTGCATCCATGCTGGGCCTCTTTGCAAAGCCCAAGGTGCTGCTTTCCGCGTTCAGCGGCATGTTCAAGCGCCGCGAAGTGAACGAAGACTGTGTTCGACACATTGAACTGCCGCTGTGGATCAGCTTTGTGGGCGTACCCATCTTTAGTGCGCTGATCATTTGGCTGAACCATGAATGGTTCGGCGTGAGTATCTGGATCGGCGCGCTGTCTATCCCGATGATCGTGCTCTTGACACTCATTGCAGCAAACGCCACGGCACTTACTTCAACCACGCCGACTGGCTCGCTCTCCAAGATCACTCAGTTCACTTTCGGTGCGATCCAGCCAACAAATCCGGGTACGAACTTGATGACCGCGGGTGTGACCACCGAAGTGGCATCCAATGCTTCGAACCTGCTGATGGATATCAAGCCGGGCTACATGCTTGGCGCCAAGCCGCGACAGCAGGCGTGGGGGCATTGCATCGGAATTGTTGCAGGCGCGTTGGCATCCACCCCGCTCTTCTATGTGCTGTTTCTATGGAACCGCACAGCGGATGTTTCTATTGAGCAGCACGTCTCTGAGACATGGGCAGTCCCGGGCGCGTTGCAATGGGCGGCTATCTCCAAGGTGATTGAAGGCATGGGGAATTCCCCCGCGGGGGCGTCGCTGGTGCAGACGGTTGACGGCATCCAGAAGCTTTGGGGCGTACTCCCAGTAAGCGCGGCATGGGCCATGCTTGCAGGAGCCACCATCGCCATCATTCTGGAATCCGCGCGCCTGATTTCACGCGGTAAGTTCCCGATCTCTGCGGTGGCGATCGGTCTTGGTGTGGTACTGCCACCAGAATCCACCATCATGATGTGGATCGGCGCGGCATTCTTTGCCACTATGGAACACCGCTACATCAAGCGCGTCGGCGAATTCGGCTGGCGCCTGTGGGTGGACTCCAAGGAAGCGGTATGCGCCGGACTGATCGCGGGATGGGCCATCATGGGTATTGGCGACGGCCTCATTGCTGCATTCTTGCCCTACCCTTCGGAAACCCCTGCCGCGCAAGTGGAAGTTGCTCCAACATCTCCAACCTCGGCAACCACCGTGCCTGCTGCCACGAATCATTGATTGCATACGAAAGGACCCTGAACCATGGCAAAGGCAGTCGTTGATCCCGCAGAACTCAGGCGGTTTGCGCAGGACCTGAAAAAATTCGCGTTGGAACTGCAGCAGCAGACCGGCGCGCTCAATGCCCGCATGGCAACGCTTTCGCAGACGTGGCGAGACCAAGAGCAAGCGAAGTTCTCGGAGGAGTTTGACTCCACGGTGCGCGTCTTGCAGAAGTTCACCAAGGCAGCTGAGCAGCATGTTCCGTACCTCCTTCGGAAAGCCGACGCCGCGGAGTCGTATCTCAACCAACGCTGAACCGCAGCGCGAAGGGTCAATGTATGGGCGAACAGATCAAGGTTGCAGACGTGCAAACCATCGAGCGGTTTCGCGCTTCGCTACTGGTGGCGTCGGAAACCTTCGGGCTGGCGCTTGAAGAGGCAGAAGGCGAGATCGAACGCACATTGGCGTGGGTGGAATCGGAACAACCAGACTTCTGGCGTAAGCGCATTCGTAAGGCGCAGGACGAAGTAGTGATGTGCAAGAGCGCCCTATTTCGCAAACAGGAAATCAAGGCAACGGCCGATGCTCGCCCCAGCGTGGTTGATGAGAAGAAAGCGCTTGACCGCGCCATGAAGCGCCTTGAATACGCGGAACACAAACTGCGCAATACCAAGCGTTGGACCACGGAGCTCCCGCGCCAATCGGTGATCTTTAAGGGGGCGCTGAGTGGCATGCACACCGTGCTTGACCGCGATGTTCCACGTGTGAATGCCATGCTCAAGCGGATGACTGAGCACCTTGAGGCCTACCTGCGCGGCGGTGATGAATCCGACCGCTTGCTGGAGATCTTGGGCACTTCAAGCAACATGCGCCGCGGCGGAGACATGGACGAAACCAGCGCGGCTGAGGACAGTACGACTGATGAAAGCACCGCCGTTGATAGCGCGATCGATGGCAGCACCACCGGCACGAGCGCGGCGCCTGAGCCTGCCCCGCAAACGCCCAACGAGGGCACCCAGTGAGCGTTTCCGGATCACGAGCCAAACTGAAGGACGCGCACCGACAATTGTTGGTGGCGTGGGTGCGGTCGCAAGAGACCTGGGACGACCCCGTCTCGCAAGCACTGTGGCGCAAGCAGATCGAACCGCTGGAAACAACGCTCCGTTCGGTACTCAATGCCATGGACTCCATCAACGAAGTCCTTGAGCGCGTACGTCGCGAATGCGGCGACGATCAGTCGGCGTGGTGACCACCGCCGCCTGCGAGTGCATATCATCACCGTGTGACGCCTCCGATGCCTGACCACCCCTCTACACCGCTCGATCGGGAACGTGCATTGGTTGATTTGGTCTGGTCGGCAAGCAGCGATCGCGCTGAATCGGAACGCACTGCGGCTGCACGGGGAGCCCGCGGAAAGTCCTTGAACGAGCGGATGCATCGATCCGCGCTCGATTCATTGGAAGAGTCGTTTGCTGAACAACTCACCGAAGTCGCCACCGGCTTCACGCGCCGGATCAATGAAATTGAGGCGGCTGCCGAGGCAGCCGTGACCAAGGTGCGCGCCGATGAGAAGACCCTGCGCGCGCAGGCCGTTCGACAAGCAGAAGACAAGGAAGACGAAACGCGCGGCGCCTACGACGAACGCGTCTGGATGGCGGAGAGCGTGTTTGAAGCGGCGATTCCCGAGATTCGCAAGGCGCATGCCGCGCGTATGACCGAACTCGGTGGATGGAACGGGCGCCTGACGGAAATTACCGAAGCCGCACACCAGACCGTGCGTGGGTATCGACAGCGGGCACTTGCTGAGCCAACTGTGCCGGTGGGGGGTCCCGGCAACATTGAAGCGTGCATGAATGCGCTGGCGGGTTCATTAAACCAGTTGCGGGCGTGTCGCATTTCTGGGCTGTTCCGCGGACCAATTCTGGTGATTCCGCTGGTATTGATGGTGGGCGCCGGATTCGTCGGCGGCCTGGTACTGAAGACGCAACTGGGGCTTGCAGCCATACCAGCGGGTGCTGCCGGTGCGGGAGTGGCGCTACTCCTCTTTGTGATCGCCATTGCCGTCCTGTACGGAATGGCCCGCCATGAGGTGAAGGCTCGGTACCTGCCGTTTCTACAAACAGCGGCCACCGCGCGCGCCGCACTGAACGCTGCCATTGAAGGCGCCGAGCGAAACCGCCGTGAGCGTGAGGATGTTGCCAAACGCGCCCGCGACGCCGACCTGGCCACTGCCGATGCCATGCACAAGCCGATGGTGGTGGAAGTGGAGCGCAAACTGAAAGAAGTGCTGGCGCACATTGACCAGAAGGTCCCGCACTACCACGCCAAAGCACTGAAGCAGCGCGCCATCGCGATTGAAGAAACTGAACGGCTCCGGGACCGATTGATTACCGAGGTCAATGAGCGCCGCACGGTGGCGCTTGCGGAAGAACAGCATCGGTGGGAAGCAGTGGCGCGCGAAGCGGCTGAACTGGAATTTGCGGAGACCGCCGCAGCTCACGCTGCGTGGCGCACCGCGCAGCAGACCATCACCAGCGGGTTCGATGAATTGCAACTTGCAGACCGCGAATGCACACGACCATGGCTCGAGACTGGTTGGGATTCATGGCAGCCGCCGTTGCGACCATTGGCAGTGATTCGCGTCGGCGAGGTTGGCTTGAATCTCAAGGATGTGCCTGGCGCACTGCCTGTGGGTGCCGAACTTGCTTGGACTGGCGTGGACACCACGTCGCCGTGGCGCGTTCCCGCATTTCTTGGCGCGCCGGAGCGCATGTCACTCCTGATTGATGCTCCCCCCGAACGCCGCGCTGATGGGCTGCGCATCTTGCAGAACGCCGTCGCGCGGCTCTTGGTTTCCATTCCAGCCGGCAAGGCGCGCTTTGTCTTCATGGACCCGGTGGGGCTTGGTCAAAGTTTCGCCGGCTTCATGCACTTGGCAGACGAGATGGAACTCTTGGTCACTGACCGCATCTGGACGGACGTGCGGCACATTGAGCAGCGACTTTCTGACCTCACCGAGCACATGGAGACGGTCATCCAGAAGTACCTGCGCAATGAGTACCCCTCCATTGAGGCCTACAACGAACAGGCCGGCGAAATTGCCGAGCCCTATCGCTTCTTGGTGATGGCGGACTTCCCGGTCAATGTTTCCGATCAGTCCGCCAAGCGTTTCGCCAGCATTATGCAGAGCGGCGCGCGTTGCGGCGTGCATGTGTTGATGTTGCGCGACCTGCGAGCCGCGTTGCCACCCGGGCTTGATATTGATGACCTGCGCCGCGGCGCGATCACCGTTCGCTGGCTTGCGGCTGAGGGGAACACTCCGGAACGCTGGTCGCTTGACGAAGGTCGCCTGGCAGAATTGCCATTCACGCCCGACGCCCCGCCGGACGATGCCATGTTGCTGCGCCTGACACGCGCCGTGGGTCGCGCTGCCAAGGATTCCAACCGCGTTGAAGTGCCCTTCTCATCGGTGACGCCAAAGCCAGAGGAGCGTTGGACGCTTTCCACGGCTAAGAACTTCCGCGTTCCCCTGGGGCGAAGCGGCGCCAACCGTCTGCAGTACATGACGCTTGGCGAAGGAACCAGCCAGCACGCACTGGTCGCAGGTAAGACCGGCTCCGGCAAGAGTTCGCTCCTCAATGCACTCATTGTGAACACCGCGCTCTGGTATTCACCGGACGAAGTGGAGTTCTGGCTGGTTGACTTTAAGAAGGGCGTTGAATTTAAGGCGTATGCCGCGAGTGCCCTGCCGCATGCACGCGCGGTGGCTGTTGAGAGCGATCGTGAATTTGGCTTGAGCGTCTTGCAAGGCCTGGATGATGAACTGCGTCGCCGCGGCGAACTTTATCGCTCCGCGAATGTGCAGAACCTGACTGACTGGCGCGCCCTCAAGCGCCCGGAACGCATGCCGCGGTGCCTCTTGGTGATCGACGAGTTCCAAGAACTGTTCATTGAAGATGACAAGGTGGCGCAGGACTCTTCGCTCCTCTTAGACCGACTAGTTCGACAAGGTCGAGCGTTCGGCATGCATGTGGTGCTCGGTAGCCAGACCCTTGGCGGCGCTTACAGCATCGCCCGCAGCACCATGGGTCAGATGGGCGTTCGCATTGCTTTGCAATGCACGGAAACCGACAGTCAACTGATCCTCTCCGACGACAACACCGCGGCGCGGTTACTGACGCGCCCCGGCGAGGCGATCTACAACGACGCGGGCGGATTGTTGGAAGGCAACAGCCCGTTCCAAGTGGTGTGGATCGGCGACGAAGAACGCGACGCACAATTGCGCCTGGTGACTGCCACCGACAGCACCCACGCCAGCGCCCCGCGACCGAAGCCGATCGTCTTTGAAGGCAATCAACCTGCAGATCCGTGGGCAAATGGACCGCTATTGGCGGCACTCGCTGCGGGCGCACCCGGGCGTGAATCATTCGCTCCCAAGGTGTGGTTTGGCGATGCAGTCAGCATCAAGGATCCAACGCACACGGCACTGGTGCGCCGCAGCGGTTCCAATATCGCCGTGGTTGGCCAGCGCGATGAAAGCGCGGCCGCGCTCATGGCGATGGCAATGATTTCCATTGCTGCACAGACGCCCGCGGCGGGAACGCGGATCGTTGTCCTTGATGGAACCACTCCCGACGACCGCCTGCACGGCATGCTTGCCGGCGTGCGTGCCGCCCTGCCGCATGATGTGCAGATCCCTTCGTTCCGCGATGTCGGCGACGCCATCGTTGCACTCGGTGAAGAACTGGCGCGCCGCAATGCGGACGGCGGATCGGATGCTCCAGGCATGTTCCTCTTGGTGAATGGCGTGCATCGATTCCGTTCGCTGCGCCGCACTGAAGATGACTACAGCTTCTCATCGGGTGGCGATGCCGCGCCGACGCCGGACAAGGTGCTCGCGCTCCTCTTGAAGGAGGGCCCGCTGGTTGGAATCCACTGCATTCTGTGGGCCGACACGCTTGCCAACCTGCAGCGCACCGTTGATCGCAATTCATTGCGCGAACTTGAAAATAAGGTGCTCTTCCAGATGGGCGTCACCGATTCCAGCACATTGATTGATGGCCCCGCCGCCAGTCGATTGGGTTTCCATCGCGCGCTGCTGGCCAACGAAGAGTCGGGGCTTCTTGAGAAATTCAGGCCGTATGCACTTCCAGATGCTGCACTTCTGGAGCACGTGGCCAAGGCATTGCGCGAACGCGCCTGAGGAGATTCCGGTGAGTAAGAACATGGAACTGGCCCGCATCTTTGCGGAAATTGCAGACGTCTTGGACCTCACAGGGGCCAACGCATTCAAGGTCAACGCCAACCGCAAAGTCGCGCGCACGCTTGAAGAAGCTGGCGAAGACCTTGCTGAACTCGCGCGCACCGATCCGGCGCGCCTTCGGGATATTCCCGGTATCGGCGACTCCAGCGCCAAGAAGATTCTGGAATTTGTGACCACCGGCAAGGTGGCCGAGCGCGAGGAACTGCTTGCATCGATCCCCGCCGGCGTGCCCGCGCTTCTACAGATTCCTGGCCTGGGGCCCAAGCGAGTGCGCACTCTGTGGACCGAAGGCGGCGTTGATTCCGTCGACACACTGCGTACCAAACTGGCGGACGGAAGTCTCGGCGGCCTGCCAGGCATGGGTCCAAAGACACTCAAGGCCATTGAGGAATCACTCACATTCCTTGACACCACCCGCGGCCGGATCCGACTTGGTGAAGCCTTGCCGGTCGCACTTGAACTCATCGCCTACCTCCGGAACGCCGGCGCTGTCACGCGCATCTCGCACGCCGGCAGCCTGCGGCGCGGCAAGGAAACCATCGGTGACATTGATATCGTTGCCAGCTCTACCCAGCCGGCAGCACTCCACGAGGCACTCCGCAACGCGCCGGGCGTTTCCAAGGTGCTTGTCTCTGGTGAAACAAAGACCAGTATTCGCACCGCACACGGAATGCAGGTTGACCTGCGCACCGTGGCGGACGCGCAGTACGGCGCGGCGCTTCTGTACTTCACTGGAAGTAAAGAACACAACGTGCGGCTCCGCGAGCGCGCCCAGAAGATGGGACTTCGCCTGAACGAATACGGACTGTTCAAAGAAGACGCCACCGCCAAGGGAACCCCGCAGGAGCGCGGCGAGCCACCCGTAGCAGCCACCACCGAGGAATCCATTTACGAAGCGCTGGGTCTCTGGTGGATTCCGCCAGAATTGCGCGAGGATCACGGCGAACTTGAGAACCAGCCTCCCAAGGACTTGATTGATACCAAGCACATCAAGGCCGAGCTCCATTGCCACACCACTGCGAGCGACGGAACCCTTTCCATTGCCGGCATGGTGGACCAAGCGATTGCTCGCGGATTCCACACCATCGTTCTGACTGACCACAGCCGTTCGCAGGCGCAAGCCAATGGGCTGTCCATCGAACGCTTGCGCGCGCACATTGCTGAGATTCGCGCGGTCGCCGCGGTCTACGCGGACCGTATTTCCGTGCTCGCTGGAAGCGAGGTGGACATCATGGTGGATGGCACGCTCGATTACCCAGACGAGGTGCTTGCAGAACTGGATTTCGTAGTTGCCAGCCCACACAGCGCCCTGCGTGCAGAATCAGCAGTCGCCACGGAGCGGCTCTTGGCTGCGGTCCGGCATCCGTTGGTGCACGTCATTGGCCACCCAACGGGTCGAATCGTCAATGCTCGCGAGGGGCTTTCCCCGGACATTGCGTTACTCGCCCGCGAGGCGGCCAAGCACAACGTGGCGCTTGAAGTGAACGCCAACACCATGCGGCTTGACCTCCGCGATTCGCATGTTCGCATGTGCGTCGAGGCTGGCTGCTTAGTTGCCATTGATACCGATGCGCACGGCGCCGGTGACTTTGACCAACTCCCCTACGGCATTGCCACCGCCCGGCGCGGTTGGCTTGGAAATTCGCATTGCGTCAACACCTGGACGCGCGCCAAACTTGGCGAGTGGATTGCCTCAAAGCGCTAACGCTTCTTGCCGCGCTGCTTAAACCGCGCCTTCGGGCTCTCGGTGGTCGTTGAACCGCGGCTCAGGAAGCCCGGCATTCCGCCGCCGCCGCCAGGTGCAGCCCGGGCCATGTCCTTCATCGCCTTCATCTTGCCCGCGGAACCCATACCCGCCATCTGCTGGGTCATCTTCTGCATCATCTCAAACTGCTTGACCATGCGCGAGACATCTTCAACTTTGGCCCCACTACCAGCAGCAATCCGCTTCTGACGACTGCGATCAATGATGCCGACCTTCTGCCGCTCGCGACGCGTCATGGAAAGAATGATGGCCTCCATGCGGTCCACCTGATTCTCATCAATGTTCACATCCTTGAGCATGCCCCCGACGCCCGGCAGCATTCCCAACAACTGCTTCATCGGACCCATGCGCCGAATCATCTTCATCTGCTTCAGGAAGTCATCAAGGGTGAACTGACCCTTGGCCAATTTCTCAGCGGCCTCATTGGCCTCTTCCTCATTGACCTCTTGCTGAGCGCGCTCCACCAAACTGACCACGTCGCCCATGCCCAAGATGCGGCCGGCAACGCGCTCCGGATGGAACTCTTCCAGCGCGTCAAACTTCTCGCCAGTACCAACAAATTTCACCGGTGCACCAGTCACGCTCTTCACACTCAGCGCGGCGCCACCACGGGTATCGCTATCGAATTTCGTCAGGACGATGCCGTCGACCTTCATGCGCGCGTGGAATACCTTGGCACTCAGCACCGCATCTTGACCGGTCATTGCATCTACCACCAACAAGATGTTGTGCGGCTGCAGCGCACGATCGACCGACTCAAGCTCCTTCATGAGCTCATCGTTCACATGCAGTCGACCGGCAGTATCGAGAATCAGAATGTCGAACTTGCCCTGACGCGCCGCTGCCAACGCGCGCTGACAGACGCCTACTGCAACGCCGATCGCCTTGCCGTATTCCGCGCACTTGTCGGGCTCGCCGTAGAACGCCACGCGACCAGGACCGGTGGCATCGGCGGCAACACCTTCGATCACAATCTGCAACTGCTCCACAGCAGCGGGTCGTTGCAAATCGGCGGCAGCAACCATGACGCTCTGACCACGCTTCTTAAACCACGCCGCAAGTTTTCCGCAGGTGGTTGTCTTACCGCTGCCTTGCAGTCCGCACATCATCACAATGGTTGGCCCGGGCTCCACCAAGGTGATCCGGCTATCCACCGGCCCCATCAATGCAACGAGTCGCTGATGAACGATGCCCACCATCTCTTGGCCAGGCTGCAGACTCTGGGTGACTTCCTTACCGAGCGCGTCTTGGACGCAATCCTCACAGAAGCGATCGACCACTTCCAGATTGACATCGGCCTCAAGGAGCGCAGTGCGCACCTCAGCCATTGCCTCACGGACATTGGATTCGGAAATCCGACCTCGGCCGGATAGGTTCCGGAAGGCGGTGCTTAGGGACTCGCTCAGGCGCTCAAACATAGTTGGGGAGTGTAGGCGGTTGCGCCCCGGTCACCCAACCGGCATACGGATGGCACCGGCGACGTGCTCGCAGTCAAACGCCTCGGCAAAGTCGAAGACGCTACGGAAATCCTCGGGGGAATCCTGCTGCGTCTTACTGAGGGCGCCGGCGGCAATCATGGCAAAGACCATGCGTCCAAAGTCATCGGTCCGCAGAATGCACCAACGGGCCAGCACCGGTCGAGCCAGTAGGCCGTATTGATCAATGGCAAAGTCGCGCAATCCCATGCAGAGTTGCTGCCCGGAGACATGTTCCGTAGCCGGTGGCCCACCAAGGCCATGATCTTCGGCGCGCTGCTCATGCACTTGACGCACGGTGAATCGGAGCCCGTCTTGAATGAACTGATAGGCCTCCAATGGATACGGCCCGGCCTTTGCCAGGATCTCCGCTGCATTGCTTTGCTCGGCAGTCTTATTCATGAGTGCACCACTGTAGCGCGCCACTACTGTATCGGCGCCGGACGGCAGAATGCTCGAAATTGCAAAAGTTCCCCAAAGTGCGTGGTATTGGCGCCCAGAACCCGCACCGCCCTCCCCGACAACCACTCCGCGGAATGTCAGGACATTTCTGGACGGCATAGCCAACGCGGCGCGGTGCCGGTCTTCCCAAAGTCCGCCGGAGCACGGTGCTCCCCAAGCGCAACTGCAATGACGCCCGCCACTGGGCTCAGGGAAAAGTCCCACCGCGACGGCTCCAACCCAAGCGCTCGCGCGCCCGCCACGGTGGCCATCTCCAGCGCATCGGAGAGCGGCAGTTGATCGCGACGCATGAGAAGACGCAGATCATCCACGGTGCTGATCCGGTCTGGCGTATCCAGATTGAGCGCACTGTCAGTCCCAAGACACACGTTCACCCCGGCTGCGCGCATCGCACGGTAACGATGACCGACATGTCCAAAGAACTCGCTCGCCCGCGGGCAGTAGGCAACGTCGATCGGCAGCGTTGCCAGAAGGGCCAACGCCTGATCATCAATGTCGTTGAGGTGCGCGCACAACACCCGGGTCTGTCGTCCCGCTGGACCGGCTGACGCTGCCCGGAGCCGTTCGGCCATCCAGTCAATTGGATGGCGGGCGCCAGCGGAAAAAGTCCCGTCCCACAGCCCAAAGCTTTCTAAGAGATCCCGGAACGGGCCCGAACCGTCCGCCAAGAAGCGCCGTTCGTCCACCGACTCCGCCAGGTGAGTGGAGACGGGCAGCCCCGACCGCAAGGCCGCCTCAAAGACGCGCCGATCGCACGAGTACGGGGCATGGGGCTGAACGCCGCGCCGGATCCGACCGGCATGACCGCCCGCCGCCGCGGGAGTCACGGCCTCCAGCGCTGCCAGGGAAGCCGGGACGCGAGGCCCCATGCCGAACACCTCCTCAAAGACGCAGCCGTCCAGGCCCATAGCAGCGCATGCCGCCAATGAGGCCTGCAACGCATGGGTTCCAGCAATGTCACCGACTGCCGCAACTCCTCCTGCGTCAAGACGTTGCACGCCGGCAATGACGGACTTCCGGACGTCGTCAGCCGTCATTGAAAGCCGCGCGGAACGAACGCCGCCGAGCCACTGGAAGAAATGCTTCGGCTCCGGAATTCGCGGGACCAGCGTGAGGTCCAGGTGAGTGTGCGCGTTCACTAGCGCGGGGATGACCGCGGAGTCGGAGGCGTCCACCCACGTCACCGACCCACCCGGCACGCCCACTGATTCCGGCGATCCCGCCACCACCACGGTGCGACCGCGCAGCACCAACACTCCGGGTGCGAAGCATGCGCCGCGCCCATCAGCCAACCACGCGGCGCGCACGGCCACCGGAGCGGCAACAGAATCATCCTGAATCTTCGGCGTGTTTGACATAGTGGGCTCGCACAATCATCAATACGCCGTTACAATACGCGCGTCCTTTACGGGACGCTGTCTTTTACATCGCCGAGCCGTGCGAGCGCATCGCAGGATTCGGCCTCACACCACGCTTTTGGGAGGATCCCTATGACGAAGCGCGCATGGATGACGAGTGGTCTGCTAATCGGTACTGCCCTTCTTGTAACGGGCTGCGTTCCAGAGCAGAAATACAACGATCTACTCACCTCTTACAAGGGTCAAGAGCAACAACTGCTCACGACGCAGAACGAGCTATCGACTGCTCGCGCCAACGAGGATCGTCTGCGTACGCAGATCGCCGCCACGATGGCTGACCTTGAAGAACTGCAGAAGCGGATCGCCAACGGCGACCCCGACATGGAAGCTTGGGCCAAGAAGTATGACGAGCTCAAGAAGCAGCTCGCCATGCTCGAAGTCAATCAGCTCCCTGATGATCTCACCAAGGAACTGACTGCACTGCAGAGCGAGTACCCCGATGTCTTTGACTTCGATCCTCGCACTGGAATGCTTCGTTTCAAGAACGATTTCACGTTCGACTCCGGCAGCGATCAGCTCAAGCCAAGTGCTTCAACTGTTCTTGCCAAGCTCGCTGACATCCTGAACTCCAACCTGGCCTCCAAGTTTGAAGTCAGGGTCGTTGGTCACACCGACAATACTCCCTTGGTTCGCACCAAGGCGAAGTACGGCACCAACCTCATGCTTTCGGTTTACCGTTCGGCAAGCCTGCGCAACGCTTTGGTCAAGGACCGCGTCAGTGCTGGTCGTTTCCAGATCGCTGGCTACGGCGAATACCGTCCGGTGGTGATCAATTCGGCGAAGGGCTCCTCGGAGAACCGTCGCGTCGAGTTGTATCTCACGCCGCTCTCTGTTGACATGGCATTGGATACTTCCAGCGAAGACCGTACGCCAGCTGAGGCTCCGGTTGCCACCAAGGCAACCACGCCGAAGGCTGCACCGACGAAGGCTGCGCCAGTGGAAGACGAAGCGCCTACGAAGTGATCGCTCGACGCGATCAGCCCTGAAGGTCGCAACGTGCAATTGAAACGCGGCGGCAGGATTCGTCCTGCCGCCGCGTTCGTTTTTAATAATGGTGCGCGAAACTGTTTGTTACGCGGTTACGCGTGCGACCACCCATGGCAGTGAAGCTCGCACCCGCTCCACTTAAGAGCCCGGCGTTGGCTTACCGCAATCAAAGCTGGTTGGCACCATGCACAGAAACCGCAACGGCCCAGCGCCGACATTACGGAACTGATGCATCTGATTCGGAGCGATGAACAGAATGTCTCCGCTACGGATACGGTGCGTTGCCGTTCCGTACGTGACATCGGCTTCGCCATCGATGATGATGACTTCATGCTCATAGTTGTGCGCGTGATGCGGCGTGTGACCACCAGGAGCCACAACATAATGTCGCATGGCAAAGTTCGGAGCGCCGTGCTGGCGACCCACCAAGATCTCCATGCGCGTGTCCTTCACGCCATCCATGGCCACTGGCACTGCGTTAGCAGGGTTGGGTCGAACCAGATGCAGCGTGCTTGCAGGAGCTGCATGCGCGGCGCTGCACGTGTCCCCGTCCATACCCGCACCGCTATCGCCGATGGACGCAGCAGCCGCGCCCGGCGCGTTCCCAGCCGTCACTTACTCGCCTCGGTTGTGCCCTTCGCGGCAGTTCCCAACTCGCGCACGCGAACATTGCGGAACATGATGTACGAACCCTCGCTCTGCAGTGCGATGCGGCCAGGCAGAACGGCAACATCGGTTGCGACGTTTTGCAGTTCGCCGTTCACGTACATCTCCAAGCGGCTGCCATTCATCACAATGCGGTAGCGATTCCATACGCCCAGCGGTGCCTCGTTGCACTCGCCCATACGAATGGTGTGCCGGCCCTGCGTGCGCGCGGGATCCACCTTCGCGGGGAATTCGCCGATGTTCCAAATGTCACCTGCATGGCGCGACTGCAACTGCGCTTCGATGCTCTTGGGCCAGATCTCGTCCTTCTGCTGCACGCGGAGGAGCACACCGCTGTTTCCAGCGCCCTTCGAAGGATCAAAGCACCACTCCAGTTCCAATTCAAAGTTGGTGAATTCACTCACAGTGGCGATGTAGCCCGCAGGAGTTCCGGAGCAGAAGAGCAAGTTGTTCTTCGCTGTCCAGGTGGCCGCTGCATCACCCTTGGTCTCGCTCGGAAACACCTTCCAAGCTTCCAAACTGTCGCCCTTCAGCAGGACCTTCCAGTCATATGGATAGCCACCCGATCCGTCGCCGTAGGCATATGTATAACTGGTGCCGCATGCCGGCACAAACAGTGCGGCCGCGCCCAACACCAGCACCGGGCACATTCTTGCGAACAGGCTTCCACAAATGCCGGACTTGAGCGATGAGATTCGAACCGGGGTCGAGTAGTTCAGGGTCATAGCGGAAAAGTCTACCGCCCAACCCTGAAATTAGACGCCGTGCGCGCGAGCGAAACCGGGGGCCACCGTTCCGGACGGCGACCACACCAATTCGAGGCGTTCCGTTCCGTTCAGAAATCCTTCAAGCCAATGACCAACTGCCTCGATGCGCCAGTCACCCCCCGTAAAGAGCGGCGCCTCGCCCTCTCCGCAGCCGAGGGCTTGCCCTCGACGGCGCGCCTCCACCACCGAGAAGTACCAGCGTGAGAAGGTGGCGCGGGTCGCCACCAGGTTGGAAGCGAGGCCGGTGGATGCGCAACGCACCTGCAACGCGTTCCAAAGTTGATCACTTTCGGCACGGACACGCATGTCGTCAGCCAGCGGATTACCGGGGTCATTGTCAACCGCCACGGCTTTGCAGCCAGCGATCGCGGCCACGATATCTTCAGCATGCGCTGAAGCGATCCGACGCGGAATGCCGGAAATGTTGCCGATGGCAGACCGATCGGTGGGCTTGCGCTTGGCGAGTTCAATAACGGTGGTGTCTGGCAGGACCACTCGCGCGGGCATGTCATGCGTACGGGCGAGTTCATAGCGCAGCGTCACCAAAGCACGCGCAACAGCCATCTGACCAGCACGCAGTGGCTCAGTGCGATGCAAGCGGCGCAGTTGGCCTTCGGGGTCAAACGCGGTACTTCTCAGCTGTTCACGACTTTCGCTCGCTGCCCAGTCGCTTCGTCCAAGCGTGACGAGTCGTTCCGATAGCATGTGCCAAATCAAGTGCATGTAGCGCACGTCGTCGGCCGCGTAACCAAGCTGAGCGGGTGTGAGTGGTCGGGCATCCCAATTGGTGAACGTGTGCGCTTTACCAAGTCGGTAGCCAGTGAGCGTCTCCAACACGGTGCCCAGGCTCGAAGGCCATGGCATCCACGCCAAGGCAGCGGCGACCTGCGTGTCAAACACGTCGCTCGGCTCAATGCCTGCTCCGCGACGGAGTATGTCAATATCGGTATCGCCGCTATGGACAAGAATGGTGCGCCCCGGCTCCGCGATCGAACGGAAGAAATCGCTCAAGTCATATCCAGCGGCCTCAAACGGCAGCGGGTCCACCAAAGCGAGCGCGGTGGGCGTTGCCACCTGCACCAAGCACAGCTTGGGATAGAAACTCTCTTCACCGATGAATTCCGTGTCGTACGCGACCACCGGATGGGAACGAATGTCAGCGATCAGTACTGCCAGTGCCTCGGGCGTGGTAATCACCTCGGCAACCGCCTTGGAGACCAAGGGATGATCGAGCGGCGCACGCGGCGAAGCCCCGCCATGATTGTGATCGGCTGCTTCGTGTTCCTGAGAGCGCTTCTTGCGGCGGTAATTCACGTCGTGGGGTCAATTGCCAACCGTGACGGTCGGTGCTGGTGAAAGCGGGAGACGGGACTCGAACCCGCAACCTGCTGCTTGGAAGGCAGCTGCTCTGCCATTGAGCTACTCCCGCAGAGAGAGCAGGATTGTATCACGAAGATCGGTGCAGTTGCTGCCTCTTAAGCGATCAATCCTGCGTGCACCCGGGCGTCCGGCGTGACTCCGGTCAGGTGCCGGTCATCAATCATCAAACTCACTTAAACGGGTCAGTGGCATGCACGTCAGCATTTGGAGCGTTCTTCACCACCACCTCTACCACAATGGTGCGTGCAACTTCGCGCTTGCCGTCGGTTTCCCACGGCCGCATCAGAACAAAGCGCATCTTTGCGTCGCCCTGTGCCACCGCGGTCATCCCAAAGGTGGACATGGTGGCGCCACCGGGTCGGGCCTTCGTACCAGCCACTGGCTCAACCTTGCCAGCGGGGTCACCCGTGGTCATCTGCATGTTGCCCGGAACCGGGCCTGCCAACGACCACGCGAAACCGGTTCCCGCATACGCGCCGAGTCGGACTTCCAGGCGGTCACCAACCTTCATTTCGCCCTCACGGGTGGAACGATCCGCTTCCACGGCATCCGGTCCACTGTCCGCAGGAACTTCGATGACCAGAATTCCACCTGAAGAATGCGGCGGCGCAAATGCCGAACATCCGCTCATCAACACGGTGGCCAGCACGGTTGTTGCTACGAGCGCTGCAGTGATGCATCGATAGCAAGCGCCGTTCAGCATGATTCCACCGCGCTCTGAATGGCTGCAAAATCCACCTGCTGCCCTGCTTCATCATTCACCTTTGCGTACACCACTTTGCCCGCGGCATTGATGACGAACGCGGCGCGCTTGCCAACACCCTTCAAGCCCATCAGATTCTCATAGAGCGCTCCGTAGGTGCGGCTCACTTCCTTGTTGAAGTCAGAGAGAATGTCAAACGGAATGGAGAGTTCTTGCTTGAACTTGTCGGTGACAAACGGGCTATCAACGGAAATGCCATACACAGCGCAGCCAAGCTTGGACCAGTTGGACCAGTCATCGCGGAAGGTGCAGAACTCGGTGGTGCACACTGGACTGAACGCCAATGGGATGAAGAGCAGCACTACCTT
The DNA here is from genome assembly GCA_945878575.1 of Phycisphaera mikurensis NBRC 102666. GTDB lineage: Bacteria > Planctomycetota > Phycisphaerae > Phycisphaerales > SM1A02 > UBA966. The sequence continues at coordinate 74,683 of CAMDUB010000002.1, forward strand.
CTGATGGCCGATCACGTTGCCAACGTCGACTTCGTGTCCAGGGCGTGCGGGGAGTTTGAAGGCTGGTGCGTGGGAACCGATGGTCACGGACATGGGGGTATTCTCAAAGTCAGGTCGTTCCAAAGGCTGGTGCTGCGGCCACGGCGACCGGCAATCCATCCTCAGAGTCCTAGAAGTCTAACGCCCGGCGGTCCGGCTGCCGGTCCCCCCACCACAGATCCGCCCGCGGAGAACACCAAACACAGGCAAAGTTTGAACTATTCACTCACATGCCAAGTATGAGTGCAATAAGTTCGGGATTTCCGAGCGCAAATGCCTTGATTGACCGTATGAATCAAGACACGATTGCGTAACACTTAACGCGGACAATGGTCGAAGTAGCCCATCGTTCAGCCGTCACCCGGGCACGGCCCGAATGAATCGCCAGAGCACACACAGGACCGCCGCGAGATGACCCCCCACACAGTATCGACATGCGCACGCGTTGCAGCCATCGCAGCGGCGATGGTGTTGGCACCGCTGCTTGGGCAGCAGGCGTGTGCACAAACGTGTGCAGCACCGCTTACCGCATCACTCGGCGATACCGCGATTACCACTACTGCCGGGAGCGTTGTCAACCTCACTGGTATCTGCGACCTCTCAGCCATTGGAACTGACATCATCTACAACGCCACATGGGTTCGGTTTGTAGCACCTGCTAACGGCACCTACATCGCGCGCACGTGCGGCTCGGTGGCGTTTGATTCCAAGATCGCCGTGTTCGCTAATTGCTCCAACGTGGCGTCAGTCATTGCATGTAACGATGACACTGCCGGTTGCACGATCACCACGGGTCAGGCTTGGGCCTCGAAAGTTTCATTCCCCGCACTCGCTGGTACTGCCTATTACATTGCGATTGGCGGCTTTGGATCAACCACTGTCGGCGTGGGCAGCGTGAACATCGCCTCGGACGGATCAACCGAGACTGGCGGCGGCACGTGCGCCACCGCCATCACCGCGGTCAGTGGACTCAACGCGTTTAACACAGTGACCTCCACCGAGGACATCAACCTCGCCGGACTATGCGAACTCGGATCCGCCGGCGACGACATCATGCACCGCGTTCGTTGGTTCTCCTACCTGGCAACATCGTCAGGGAACCTCGAACTTTCTACGTGCGGATTGGCTGCTTTTGATACTCGGATTGCTGTCTTTGCTTCGTGCAGCTCCGCGAGCGTCATTGCCTGCAACGATGATTCCACCGGCTGCGCAACCTTCACGAGCAAACTTCAGTTTGCAGCAACTGCCGGCACCACCTACAAGATTGCTGTCGGTGGATTTGATGTCACTAGCGCTGGTGCTGGTCAACTACAAATCACCCCGAACGCCCCGCCTCCACCGGCATGCGGAACCAGCACCAATGACTGCTGCGTTGCATCCGTAACGCCGTTCTGCTCCGACTCTGCCTGCTGCAGTTTGGTGTGCAATGAAGATCCCTATTGCTGTTCAAGCGACGGCAGTTGGGACGCCACTTGCGCCGTTCGCGCCAGCGTTCTGTGCACTTCATGCGGTGCGGGAACATGCACCCTGCCTTCGTCCAATGTCACCGAAGCAGAGCCGTGCGGCGCCGACTTGAACGGCGGTTGCAACAGCGAAGGCACTCCGGTACAAACGATCGCCGTCGGAGCCCGCGTGCGCGGAACCTACTGGGCAACCGGTGATGCTCGCGATACCGACTTCTATCAATTCACCGTCGCTGCTGGCTCCACCATCTCGCTGGAGCTCTATTCAAAGGGCCCGGGACGAGTCTTCCTCTTAGACGATGCCTGCTCACCAACGGTGCTTGCTTCAAGCAATCCGGATGCAGCATCGTGCCCGGGCACCGCGACCGCCTGCGTTGCCGCCGGAACCTATCGCCTGCTGGTTGCGACAACGGTGTTCTCGGGATTCCCCTGCGGCACTGGAGAATCCAACGAATACGTGCTGGTACTCAACGCCAGCCCATGCGATGCCACTCCACCAAGTAATGATGAATGCGCCACTGCGCAGGTGGTGCCAGCGGTCGGCGCTGCACTCACCTTCGACACTCGCCTGGCAACCAACTCGCCACAACCGATGGATCCATTGTGTGACGAAGGCAGCGGAACCGGCATCACCCGCGACGTCTGGTATTCCTGGACACCGAGCGCAGGTGTCGCCCGGATCACTACGTGCGGGACCGCAAGCTTCGACACGCGACTAGCCGCCTACGACAGCTGCGACGGATCAACACTCGCTTGCAACGACGACTACGCCGGTTGCGATGGATTCACCAGCCGCATCGATATTTTGTCCGATGGTCAAACGACCATGCGCGTACGACTTGGTGGCTATGACTCCACTGGCACCGGAACGGTGACATTCACGGTCATTCCCCAGTTAGCAAATGACAACTGCTCGGGGGCCATCACCATCACCAATGGAAGTACGACATTTAATACCGATGCAGCCACTGACAGTGATCCGCCGCTCGATCCGCTCTGCAATGAAGGCTACGGACTCATCTTGGTCAAGGACGTGTGGTTCCGCTACGTAGCCACGTGCAACGGCCAAGTGGTTGTCAGTACCTGCAGTTCAGCAACCTTTGACACTCGGCTTGCCGCATACACCGCCTGTGGCGGCACACTCATCGCCTGCAATGACGACAGCACGGGCTGCACACTCCTCACTAGCCGGATGACCATGACCGTTACCAGCGGTTCCGCGTACCTCATTCGCGTTGGTAGTCAAGCCACCGGCGGCACTGGAACACTGAACGTTTCCTGTGGCGGTAGTGGCGGCGGAACCCCCAATGACACCTGCGTCACTGCAACCATCGCGAATACTGGCGCCAATGCGTTTGACAACACAGTGGCGGTCAGCAACGCCCCGACGGCTCCATCGGGCGGCTGCCTGGGCGACGGATTCTTCAATGATGTGTGGTTCTCCTTCACGCCTGCGTTCAACGGTGCAGCCACCTTCTCCACGTGCGCCGGAGCCACGTTCGATACACGTCTTGAACTATGGACCGGTTGCCCAGAGAGCAACGGCGCGTCCGTCATCGCCTGTAACGATGACTACTGCGGCAATCTCAGCGCGATGACCGCCAACCTCGCGTGTGGCGGAACCTATTGGATTCGAATCGGTTCATGGGGATCCGCTGGGTTCGGAACCGGAACGCTGAATATCGCTGAGGGAACCATTCCGTGTATTTCGCCGTGCCCGGCTGACCTGAATCACGATGGTGTGGTTGGTGGCAGTGACCTCGGCCTCATGCTCGGAAACTGGGGCTTGAGCGGAATCGGCGATCTTGATAACAGCGGCCTCGTGAATGGCGCCGATTTAGGAATCTTGCTCGGTTCGTGGGGAAACTGCGTTGGTTAACTTTCATGCAGCCGATGCAGGTACATCTACGAACCATGGATAGCATCTCGCTGCCGAGTAACTCCCCCGATACTGACACGGACACTGATATTCCCCGATGAACTTCATACACACACTGTCATCTGCACTGGTAGCCATCGCCACTTCGCTGGCGTTGGCATTTACGCCATGCAGCACGGCACAGAACTGCGGCAACGGCACCGATAGTTGCCTTACCCCGCACACGCTGCCAGGATGCTCCGACAGCGATTGCTGCAGCACCGTTTGTGCCATTTACCCCGAGTGCTGCCTAGTGACCTGGGATGCTGTCTGCGCCGCGACCGCTGATTCAAATTGCGTTGGTTTGTGCGGCGCCACAGCCAGTGGACTGTGCACGACGCCCCACAGTAACGGTGCGTGCTCCGACGGAACATGTTGCAATGCTGTCTGCGCCGTTGATCCAAGTTGCTGCACTATCGCCTGGGACAGCACCTGCGTATTTGAGGCTGACTTCTACTGCGTCGCTGGGCCACCAGTGCAATGCGGTCTTCCCGGCCAAGGCGGCTGCACAGCATTGCACTCCACCCCCGGCTGCGAAGACACTGCGTGCTGCAATGTGGTGTGCGGTGTCGACCCATCGTGCTGCTCCGGAGCGTGGGATCAATTCTGCGTGAATTGGGCAATCCAGTATTGCAGCGGATGCACGCTGGCATGTCCAGCCAATGCCACCACGGAACCAGAAACATGCGGTACGCGCAACAATGATCCATGTGAAAGCGCCGGGCAAACCGCCACGCCGATGTCGGCCACCGGCGGCGCATGCGGACAACTGAATGGATTCGTGGTTGAGGGAGTCTGGAATGGCGATCGCGACATCTATTCGATCACGATTCCTGATCCGGATGGCGACGGCCTGGCTCGCGCCACCCTGCACTTGGCATCCACTATTCCAACGTTTGCAGTCGTGGTCCCCGCTTCGTGCCCAGTGAATATTTCGGCGGCCCTGATCTCTATCAACTCACCCAATTGCGTCGATGTCACCGCCGCAGCATGCATTGCCCCCGGCGACTACTGGGTACTCGTGGCGCCAGGAACATTCCCAACCGTGGGCGCCAGCGCCAATATCCTGTGCGATGATGTTCCCCGCTACAACGTCCGTGTTGAAGTTTCGCAACTCGGCTGCTCGCCGGTCTGCTCAAGCAATGCTGGCCCATGCTTTGAAGTGCATGCAAGTCCCGGCTGCAACGACCCCACCTGCTGCAACGCCACCTGCGCTATTGACCCATTCTGCTGCAGCGGCGCATGGGACTATGACTGCGCTCGCCAAGCAGCCGTCACCTGCGGCGCACCCATTCCTGCAAACGACACCTGCGCTGGTGCGCTGCCAATCAGCGTTGGGCAAACCATCGAGTTCAGCACCATGCGCGCGGCGGTTGAAGCGCCCGGAATTCCTTCAACATGTAACTCGAACACCGGCCTGAACATCGGTCCCGACCTGTGGTACTCCTACAACGGCGAACGCTCTGGCAACGTGGTGGTCAACACTTGCGGTGCGGCGACCGACCTGCGTATCGTGGTCTATGGAGGCACATGCGCCGTACCAACCGTGGTTGGCTGCGGTTCGAGCAGCGTGGTGTGCAGTCCAAACACCGGTGCGCGCGTGCAGTTCTCTTCGGTGTGCGGCAACACCTACTTAATTCGGGTCGGCGGAGAAACCGCGCAGATTGCTGGTCCGGGACGCATTTCACTGACGGCACCTGGACCAGTCTGCCCTGCATTCTGCCCATCGGACCTGAACCGCGATGATGTTGTCAATGGCGCCGACATCGGCCTGCTGCTTGGCAATTGGGGCTTCTATGGACTGGGCGATTTGAACGTGGACGGCCAGATCAACGGCGCGGATCTTGGAGTCCTGCTTGGCGCGTGGGGCACGTGTCCCTGAATTCAGGCATGTGTGCGGTCAGAGTCACGCATGAGCCAAGGATGGGATAAGCCCGAGGTCAGCCAACCCTGACGCTCAGTTCTCGCGACGCTCAGCTCAAGCGCCCTCGGCCTTCAGCAGTTCTGAAAGTGCTCGACGCATGATCTTGCCCGTGGGATTACGCGGCAGCGCCTCCACCACGCGGAACTCACGCGGAACTTTGTAGGGCGGAAGTTTGTCGCGTACAAAGGCGCGCACTGCTTGCTCGTCCCACTCAACATCTTCCTTCAATTCAACAAAGCAAATCGGCACCTCGCCGCGCGATGGGTCCTGTAGGCCAACCACCGCTGCATCCTTCACGAACGGATGGTGCGCAACCACTTCTTCAATCTCGCGCGGAAACACATTCTCGCCAGCGATAATCAACATCTCTTTGATGCGTCCAGTGATGAACAGGAATCCGTCATCATCAATGCGACCCATATCGCCGGTCTTGAAGTACCCATGTTCATCAAAGACACTCGCCGTCAAATCCGGAAGGTTGTAGTACCCCTTCATGACATTGGCGCCCTTGATTCGAATCTCACCGTCTTCATTTCGACCAAGCACCCGACCATCCGGCGCAACGATCCGCTCTTCAACGCGCGGTAGCGCACGGCCAACGGAATGCGGGCGGTACTCCTCAGGCAAGCACCAATTGGTGCACGGTGCTGTTTCGGTCAGACCGTAGCCCTCATTAATTCGCTTTCCGAAACGCTCAAAGAACGTCTCAGCAACCTTATCCGGCAACGGTTCGCCGCCCGAAACGACGTATCGAACGCTGCTGAAATCCGTGGGATCCACCTTGCGGGTGTGCAGCATCGCATTGAACATCGAAGGGATGGCAACAAACACCGTGGGCTTGTGCGCACGAGCAAGTTCAAACAACTTGGCTGGAACAAAGCGAGCCGTATAGACCGCCAAGCATCCGCTGGCGAGTGGCAAGAGCGTCAGGACCGTCAGTCCAAAGCTGTGGAACTGCGGCAGCACGCCAAGCATGATGTCGTGCTGATCAAATGCTGCCCACTCAAAGACCTGCTTGACGTTCTCAGTCAGGTTGCGATCGGAGAGCATCACGCCCTTCGGTCGACCACTGGTACCGCTTGTGTAGAGGATGACCATGGTGTCATCAGACGCAGCAGACTGACCAAGCCGAACCGGCGGAATACCAGTGAATCGCATCTTGTCAAGACGAATGACTTCCAGTCCAGGAAGCGGGCCGCCAATCAAGTCAAGCATCGGTCCCACGGTAATGACGGCATCAAGGCCTGCATCTTTCGCGATGTACTCCAGATCGCTGCGCGAGAGCAAGTAGTTGAGCGGCACCGCGGTGCGACCGGCTGCCCAGATACCAAGGAGAGCCGGAGCAAACATCCCAGATGTGGGAAGCAGGATGCCCACGTTGCGCGCCGAACTCTGTTGCTGCACCGCGCGCGAGAGATGCCAGGATGCCACCAGGGTGGTCGCGCCGGTCCAGGTGCGGAAGTCATCCACAGCAACCGGACGGAAGGCGCGGCGGGTCAAACTCCATTGAATCTGTCGAAGGAGTGGCATGTTTCGTGTAGCGGAAGGATTCCGCGCGTCGATACCATACATTCGTGCGAAGGACCGCCACCAAACCCCATGCACTCTTGGCCATATTTACTGGGCTGATCCCCCAAATGAGTGCCCTGCGAACCGCGCAAATCCTGTGCGCTGCGGCACTCGTGGCAGGCGGCTGCCAACAGGAAACCACGGCAAATCTTGATGATGCCCTGCGTGCATACGACGCCAAGCGGTACGCCGAATGCCTGCGAATCTCCAAGGACGTGCAGTCACAGTCCACCGATCAGGTGTTGCGCCAGCAGGCGGCATACATGGTGGGCCGGTCCGCCAACGAATTGAACAAGGACGAAGAGGCGCGCAGTGCCTTTGCCATTGCCGCACGCAGCAACGATCCCCTGGTCGCCGGGCGCGCCTTGGCGATGCAGGGCGCCATGGCCGTTGAGGATGATCGCTGGGCCGACGCAGCCAGTTCATACACCGCGGCCGCCAGCAAACTCACTGGTCGAGAGCAAACGCAAGCGCGCGAGCAGGCGAAGGATGCCGCAGCGAAAGCCGCAGAGGTACGGAAGTTGGCTACAACTCCGCGGGCCGCGGCTACGACGGTTCCCGCACCGGGCAACCAGCCAACCAACCCGCCAACCAATCTGCCAGCACCTCCGGCACCCGCGGGTACCGCCGTGGTGCTCGCACCAGCAGCTGACAATTCCCCGTGGACCATCGCCGCGGGCGTCTTCAGCACCGAAACTGCTGCAAGGCAACGAGCCACCACGCTTGCCAACGAAGCGAAGCGCGCGGGACTGCCAAAGCCCCGTGTATTTCCAATGCAAGCGGCAGACAAGCGCGTGTGGATTGTTGAAATCGGAACCTTTACGGATCGCGCTCCTGCAGACGCGGCACGCAAGAAGATCTCCACTGCTGATGCGGTCGTTGCGCGCTCACGCAATCCTGCACCGCGAAAGTGATGACGTATTGCTTGCCGCGCATGTACCGCGCACGCGCCTCGCACGTACCACGCATGTGCCGCACCGCACACGCGCCTTACGGCGTCGCACCAGCGGCGGCACTGGCCAGTTCCTGATCTTCACGCTGCTTCATCGGAACATACTGTTCGTTGAACCACCGGTACCAGGCACGCATATCCCAACCGAGTGCGGCGGTGTTCGTTCCAGAATCAAAGCTGGAAATCGCAACCAGTGAATCGTGAACGCTGCCGTGATAGATGGTCACTTCGCAGTCCTGAACGCGCAACACTACGCCTTCGATGAGCTGTCCGATCACCGGCTGAAACGCGCCCGCGTTGTCACCAACCACGGGAATGACGTTCGCAACATAACTGATGGTTCGCCCGGTGGCGATCCACGCCTTGTCACCCTTGGTTGTGGGTGGTGCTGATTGAGCAAACTGCGCAAAGATCAGGGTTGGCAGCGTTTCCACTGCATGAATCGCACCCGAAAGAATGCCGGCGCGATCAACCCAATCATGATTGTCTGAACGCAGTCCGTCATCAAGCGCGGCGAGCACAGCGCTCACGGGCGGCGTATTGATGCGCCGGGTTGCTTCCGCGCGGATGGACGCGTCATCATCTTGGATCGCTACCGATGCAAGGGCAAACTGCCCTTCTGCACCGCCCTTTGCAAACGCATCAAGCATGGGAAGTACGGCATCATGCTTCTGACCACGCAGCGCGGCGTACATGGATTCAAACGACGCGGGATCAGTGGATTCACGCACCGTGGCCGCACCAGCAGCGCGCGCCTTGGTGGTGGCATTCGCGGAGAAGTTGCGCGAGCGAATCGTTTGGAATGTTGCGTCGAACTGCGCCCACGCTTCCGGAGTTCCGGGGCGGACATGCTTCGGCGCCATGCGTGGTACCCCGCCCTTGCTGGGCAGCGGTGTGAGGAGCATGGCGGGCACGCGCGCCCGGCGGAATTGTTCAGGAATTCCACCCTCGATGGTGCCGGGCGGCGGGGTCATTGCCATGCTCGCAGACCCGCCGAGCAGGCATCCGAACGAAATCAGCACGACAGGTGCATGGCGATAGCTTCGCATGGCTCTACGATACGGCATGCTTCCACTTGGACAGTCCGATTCCACCCCAACGGCCACCATCTTTCAACGCTTGGGGGGGGCCGATCCATTCTGGCGAATTGCGCGGGCGTTCTATGGGCGCATTGACAAGCACACGGACCTACGTCCGATGTTTCCGGCGGATCTTGAGGAGCCGATCCGCAACCAAGCGGAGTTCCTCATGCAGTACTTCGGCGGGCCGCAGGACTACAGCAATCGCAAGGGGCACCCTCGCCTCCGTATGCGACATGCGCCGTACAAAATTGGCGTGGCAGAGCGCAACTGGTGGATGGACACCATGCGGTTGGCCCTGGAAGACGCGGCCATTCCGGAGCCGGAGCGGGCGGAGATGATCAAGTACTTCGAGCACGTGGCAACATTTCTTATCAATACGGATTGAGGCGGGGTTGGGGCGCGCCTGCGTACTGGTTCGTGTTGTGGCACCACGCTTGCGTACTGGCCCGCATTCGCCTTACGAGGACGGCCGCTGAGCGCGGCCCTGTCCTCTCCGGCGCTTGCGGCCAGGTTGGCAGGGGTGGCAGTACGGCTTCGTAGTGACTTTTATAACTCTGTGGCACTTATGCGTGTGCTGCGTACTCAATCACGGCTTGGGCGAGGCGATCGTATTGTTCGGCGTGGTTGTAAATCTGCGCGGAGGCGCGTGCGTGCCAGCGTCCGCCGAACTCGATAATGGGAATTTCGATCAGGTGGTCGCGATAGAGCGCCTCTTGGAATTCGGCTGGCGATGCAAATTGTGACGGGATCTCTGCGGGGAGCGGCACCGCGCACATTGAACCGAGCATGCTGCCATCAATTGGGGACACCGGTTCAAGTTCCCAGCGTTGACACAACATGCGATGTACCCATGCTGCCATCTGCTGATTGTGCGCACGCACGGCTGGCCAGCCGAACTGTGCCATGAAGTCGATCGCAGCGCCTGCGGTCATCCATGCTGCCAGGTCGCGCGTGCCCTGCCAGTCAAACTCGGCGGTAAAGCCTTCGTCGAGAAAGTGGCTCACGGTGGCTGGTTTGATGCCATTTCTAAATGCTGGATCAACCCACAGAACCGCGGTGCCCTTGGGTGCGCAACACCACTTATGAAGATTGCCCGTCCAATACGTTGCACCGATCGCTTCGACATTCACTTCAAGCATGCCGGGTACGTGCGCTGCGTCCACCAAGATTTCGATTCCACGTGCGCGACACTCGCGCGCAATGTCTGCAACCGGAAATACCAATGCGGTTGGACTCGTCACCTGATCAATCACCACTAACCGCGTGCGGGAAGTACAGGCCCCCATGACCGCTTCGGTCACTTGCGCGGGATCAATGATCGGTAGTGGCAGCGCGCACTCCACATACACCGCACCACACTGGCGGGCGCGGAACTTCATGGTGTTACGTACTGCGTTGTAGACATGGCTAGTGGTGAGCAATTCGTCACCCGCGTTGAACTCCATCGATCGCAACACCGCGTTCACGCCCTCAGTGGCGTTGGTTACGAAACCGAATGAGTCAGGCTGCATGCCAAGAAATTCTCCGACACGCAAACGACTTGGTTGCAGCAGTTCGCGAATGCGTCGTCCAATCATTTCAATCGGTCGACTCTCCAAACGATCCTGCGTAGCGATGTATGCCTCGCGCACCGCGCGTGGGCACGCACCAAAGCTGCCGTGATTTAAAAAGGTGTACGACCGGTCAAAGATCCACAATCGATCGAGGCGCGGCGCTAGCGGCTGCGGGGCCGATGGAATTGCGGAATGAAAATGACCCACAGACATGGAATTCGGGGTGTCGAGCGGCATCCCGGAACCATACCGGGGGGCACCCAGACACCGGAATCTGACGCATGATCAGGGGGCGCCAATAAAAAGTGCAGGAGAAAGCGCCGAATAGCCGTTGATTCGGTAGGCGTTCGTACTAACATACCCCGAACGAATTCTGCAGTCGAGCAAGGACGACTGCCGAAGACCTAACAAGCACCGCACTGGCGGTGCGCCGACTCGTCGAAACGAGCCAGCAACCGACGGTTGACTCCGCCACTGCACCTGCCACCCCGAACAACGGAACCTGCCATGAAACTCCTTGCCTCACTTCGATCACTCCTCGCTCCCGCCGGAATACCACTCGTGGTGCTTGGGCCGGGCGGCGACTTCACCGAGCACGTCTTTGAACGCGCCGGTCGACTCACTGTGGAGCGCCCAGTTGCGCACACCATGCAGGAGATCGAAACCGATGCCGATCCATTCCACGATCGGGCTGAACACATCACCGCGCGTTCGCGCCGCCACCGACTTTCCCGCTTTCTTTCAGAAGCCGCTGAGGAAATTCCAGTCCTCGACGTCTCACCACGCACCGCTCCTGTCATCACTATTAACGAGAACGAATCAAATGAATCTCACCCCCAAGCAGTTGCGAATCTTCGAATTCATCCGTCAGCACCGCGCGCACAAGGACTACTCCCCAACGATGCAGGAGATCGCCGACTCACTCGGCGTCACCAAAGTGACGGTGTTCGAACACGTCGAAGCGCTCATCAAGAAGGGCGCGCTGGTGCGCGAGGCGAACAAGAGTCGCTCTTTGTCGATCGCTGACGACGCGGAATTGCCGAGCGATTCTTCGGATCGCCAGTTGCATAACGATGGCCCAATTCCGATGCCACTGCAGTTCCCGCTCGTGGGCAAAATTGCAGCCGGACGTCCAATCGAGAAGTGCGCTCAGGACGAGACGCTTCGCTTGGAAGAACTCTTTGGTCCACGACGTGGTCAAACGAATGCCATGTTCGCGCTGCAAGTGGACGGCTGGTCAATGCGCGACGAGGGCATCTTTGATGGCGATTACGTCATTGTTGAGCGCCGAGAAACCGCCCGCAACGGCGAACGCGTGGTCGCCCTACTCCCCGGTGGCGAAACCACCCTCAAGACCTTCTTCAAGGAGCGCGACGGTCGCATTCGTTTGCAGCCTGCCAACCCAGACTTCGAGCCAATCATTGTCGATAGCTGCGAAATTCAGGGCGTAGTGATGGGCGTGATGCGTCGGTACTAGAGTCGCGTGAGCGATGACGGACGCGCGATCGATTTGGCAGCGCGAGCGTTACGACCGCGTGAACGATTCAACCAGTGCCACGGCGGCGTCTTCGGGCGAACGCTTGGCGTTGATCGCTTCGCGCATGCTTCTGACGATGGCGCTGCCGACAATGGCGCCGTCGGCGTGGGCAGTCACCGCTCGGACGTGTGCGGCCGTTGAGATACCAAATCCTGCCGCAATTGGAAGCGAAGTCGTCGCACGGATGCGCGCGATCAAGGGCGCGATGTCGGGCGATTCCGACCGCTCGCCGGTGATCCCGACGCGAGCGAGCGCGTAAACAAATCCGCTGCACAGCGCGGTGATCCGCGCGATCCGTGCATCGCTTGAAGTGGGCGACACCAAGAGCGTGCAGGTAATGCCCGCTGCGTCGCAGGCAGCGCGCAGCGCGGGGGCATCTTCAATATCAATATCGGGAACGATCAGTCCATTGAATCCTGCCGCGGCAGCATCACGCGTGAACCGTTCAACGCCCATGCGGTCAACAATGGAAACACTGACCATCGCAATGAGTGCCGCATCCACCTGGTCGCGGACGGCGCGGACGGTCTGAAAGACTCCCGCGGGAGTGCAGCCGGCGAGCAGCGCCTCATGCATGGACTCGGCGATGACGGGTCCATCCGCGATCGGATCGCTGAAAGGAATGCCAACCTCGATGATTGAGCCACATGCGGCAGCCAGGCGCGGCAAGAGCGACCCGGTCGACGCCAAGCTGGGGTAGCCCGCGGTGACGAACGGCAGAACCGCGGGACGTCCCGACGCCCGACACTTGGCAAAGGCGCGGGCAACGGCATCAGGAGCAACATGATCAGCGGTCGTGGGCATTCCGACATCGTAGGGTGCGTGCCAACGGTGGGGCGACAATCGCCGCGCCGCGGCCCCGTAGCTCAGCGGCCTACGGGAGATAGCAAGAAACAAGCTAGAAACGGGAAGGTTTCGAACAGAATTCCCCCGAACCCTGTTATCGCTAGCCTACCTGCATGGAAAAAACAATCGACGAACAACTCACCAGCATGCGTTCAACCCTCCGGCGTCAACGCGTGTTCAACGTTGTACTCGTATGTACAATAGTGGTAGCGGCGCTCAGCCCCTCGTACTTTCCCCAGTTTGGCGGCGTTGCGACGTTTAATACTGTGAATTGTAAGACGTGGAATGTAATCGATGACAACGGGAACCTGCGCATCAGCGCTACCACCACGCCCGACGGCAGTACCAGCATGACGTGGCTCGACAAGGACGGGAAGCCACGCATCGGCGCTAGTACCGTGGCCGACGGCAGCGCCGGCATGATGTGGTTCGACAAGGACGGGAAGGGACGCGTCTCCGCTAACACCGGCGCCGACGGCAGTGCCGGCATGGCGTGGCTCGACAAGGACGGTAAATTGCGTATCACCACTGGCACCGCGGCCGACGGCAGTGCCCGCATGACGTGGTTCGACAAGGACGTTTTGCGTATCAGTACTGGCACCGAGGCCAATGGCAATGCCGGCATGACATGGTTCGACAAGGACGGGAACTATCGCATCACCGCCCGTACCGCCGCCGACGGCAGCACCGTAACCCTGCCCACCACTGACCTCATGCTGAAACCGTAAGGGCTACCGCATGCCACACGGCGAAATCAACGGCATTCACTTAGGCCAACACTTCGACAGCCGCCAAGCGCTGTCGGACGTGTGGCGCTGCGGCTAGGAACGCCGCTACTCAATCCCGGCGCATACCCGATCGATCGCGCCTCTCTCGAATACCACCGAAGCAGTCGCGAGCATCACTCGTGAACGAAACGTTCGGCGTGAAGCCGTCGCATCGTGGTCGCCGCACCGCGTCTGTAAGTGCCTATGAGATTGGCAACTACGTACACTCAGGTACCCCCGGAAACAATGAGGTACAACACCCTTCGAAAGCCGGCCCCGTAGCTCAGCGGCCCAGAGCCGTCGACTCATAATCGATAAGACCTCGGTTCGAATCCGAGCGGGGCTACTTCTTTCAGGGCGGGATCAGCGAATATCAGTCTCGCAAACCCGCCCTTCGGGTGATTTCTGAGCACTTATGCCAACATCATGACTTGCCTCAGAGGCCAACCCCGCGCATACTTGACATGCTTGCCTCACGCCGCCCACCAAACTTTGCGAACCCTCACCGCCTCCCACGCTGATTTCAGCGTGTGCCAGCGCGGCGCTGACCAGGGAAACGCAAGCCGCGGCGTGGCTTCGGCGATCGCAACGCTCGCCGCACTGCTGCTGACCATCGCCGTACTGGCCAGCGCGCCCGGCAATGGCTTCTCCGCCACTCCCGGTTCGCGCATCGCATTTCTGACGGAGTCCGATGCCGCTGCCCCGGCTTCGGCCGCACACTCGATCACCCCCGGCAGCGTGGCACCCGAGCCACGCGATGCCACCCACTGCTCCCGCGCACAGCTCTCGCTGCGCTCCACGGTGATGCTCCAGCACACCGCGCTGCCTCCGCCCGCCCAGGCGTGATGCAGCCTGCCGATAGCGCCATCGCGCTTGTCGGCTTCTGAACCAGCGCGTGCTGGTTCGACGCCTCTTCCCAATCAACACACGTCGCGCCGCTCTGCGTTCTACGCATGGCGACCCGACACGTCCGCTCACCCGCGCGAGCTATCGCGCCGATAGGAACACCATCATGTCAAGCAACCAGCTCTTCAAAGGTATCCCCGTTCTCGATTGGATCGTCCGCAGCACCCTGGGCACGCAGAACCAGCGCATGGTCAAGCGGTACTTGAAGCAGGTGGACCTGGTGAATCGCCAAGAGGACCGCATGCGCGCCCTCACCGATCAGCAACTCATGGCGATGACCGATGAGTTCCGTGCGCGCATTACCAAAGGCGAGAAGCCCTTCGACCTGCGCCCAGAAATCTTCGCCGTTGCGCGCGAAGCCATGGACCGCTCCGTCGGCATTCGCAACATCTTCAACCCGGCTCTGCCAGAAGATCAGCGCTTCGACCCGGAGCGCCTGCCCGCCGCCGCGCGTGCGCTCTATGAAGATGCCCGCGCCCGCATCGCCGCCACCCCCGCCGCCGAACCAACCGGTGCGTTCCGCGGCTGCACTGAGCCGACGCCAAGCTGGATGTTCGTTGACCTTGACCCTGCCCTCTACCAGGCCGTGCGCGAGCTGTACCCAGAAAGCCGCCCTCCCTTCCGCGCGCGCCCGTTCGATGTGCAGATCATCGGCGGCGTCGTCCTGAGCGAAGGTCAGATCGCCGAAATGAAGACCGGCGAAGGTAAGACCATCGTCGGCCCGCTTGCCTGCTACTTGGCGAGCCTTGAGAAAATGCAAGTGCACGTGGTCACCGTGAATGACTACTTGGTGCAGCGCGACCGCGACTGGACGTTCCCATTCTTCCGTGCGCTTGGTCTGGCGGTTGGCGCCATCCATCCAATGCACATGCAGAGCCACGAAGGCAAGCGCGAGGCGTACTCCTGCGACGTGGTGTACGGAACCACCGCCGAGTTCGGCTTCGATTACCTGCGCGACAACATGAAGACGCGCCCGGAAGATCAGGTGCAGCGACGCCGTCAGTTTGCCATCGTCGATGAAGTCGATTCCATCCTGATTGACGAAGCACGCACGCCGCTCATCATCAGTGGTATGGCACACGCCATCAAGCCCCGCTATGAAATGGCAGACCGCCTTGCCAAGCACCTCGTTAGCAAGCAAGCCCCTTGGGAAACTACCGACGAACAGGTGAAAATTGCGCAATCCAAGGCCGCGAATATTGAAGGCGAAATTCGTAACACTCGCGACAGTGCCGCCAAGCCCGCCCTGCGCGACAACCTGAAGGCCGCACAGACCGAACTCCGGGAACTGGAGAAGGTTCGTGACAAGAGTGTCCAGTACTACGAAGTGGAGCTTGACAAGAAACGCGCCACACTGACCAACGAAGGCATCGCCGAAGCACAGCGCGAAGCCAAGATCGGCAGCTTCTACGTGGGCGAGAACGTGGACATGCCCCACCTTCTTGAACAAGCCGTGCGCGGACACACCGTCTATCAGCGCGACCGCGATTACGTGGTTGCTCCTGATGATCAAGGCCAGCAGACCATTGTGATTGTCGACCAGAACACGGGTCGCAAGATGGTTGGTCGGCAGTGGTCGGATGGACTGCATCAAGCAGTGGAGGCAAAGGAAGGCGTCCCGATCAAGGAAGAGACGCAGACGATGGCCACCATCACCATCCAGAACTTCTTCAAGCTGTACAAGCGCCTCGCGGGCATGACTGGTACCGCCGACACCGAAGCCACTGAGTTCTACGAGATCTACAAGCTTGGCGTGGTCAGTATCCCCACCAACAAGCCCGTGGTCCGCGGCGATCGCAATGACTTGGTGTTCCTGAGCCAGAAGGACAAGTGGAGCTCGATTGTTGATGAAATCAAGCGCTTCCATGACGCCGGCCGCCCGGTGCTGGTTGGCACCACCAGCGTTGAGAAGAGCGAGTTCCTGAGCCGCGAACTCAAGAAGAAGTATGGCATTCACCACGAAGTGCTCAACGCCAAGCAGCATGAGCGCGAAGCAGAAATCGTGGCAGGCGCTGGCAAACTTGGCGCAGTGATGATCGCCACCAACATGGCTGGACGCGGTACCGACATCAAACTTGGCAAGAGCGAGCCCGCACTCCTGATTGAACACTGGAAGCGCCGCGATCTCTGCCCCAAGGAAGTCACTGCCGAATGGAGCGAGGAACGCGTCCTGACTGCCATGCATCGTCATATGGCCAAGCGCATGTTGCGCCGCGAAGGTCGTCCGATTTCCGCTGCCGAACTGGAAGGCATGTCTGACGAAGACGTTCGCCTTGCATTGCTGCGGCACTGGGTGCTTGAATCAGTGCCGGGCGTCGCAGAGAACAAGGTAGCCACCGCTAACGCCCAAGATTTGGAGGACAACCTTGACTCCCTCGGCAACTTCATGTTGCACCGCCTGCGCTTCTTTGCAGCGGTCGAAGACATGGGTGGATTGCACATCATCGGCACCGAGCGCCACGAAAGCCGTCGCATCGACAACCAGTTGCGCGGTCGCGCCGGCCGCCAAGGCGATCAAGGCTCCAGCCGATTCTTCCTTGCACTTGATGACGAACTGATGAAGATGTTCGCCGGCAAAGCGACGCTCGGATTGCTTTCCAAACTCGGCATGAAGGAAGGCGATGCCATCGAGGCGCCAATGCTCACGCGCGCCGTTGAGAAGGCGCAGCGCAAGGTTGAAGAGCGCAACTTCCAGATGCGCAAGACCATCCTTGAGTACGACGAGCCGATGGAATACCAGCGCAGGAAGTTCTACGGCTTGCGTCAACCGGTGCTTGAGCACCGCGGCGTTCGCTCAATTGCCTTGCAGTACATCGAAGAATCCGCCATGGATTCTGCGCGCCGCCACTTGGGGCCCGATTACGTTGCCAAGGAGATCGCTGAGTGGGTGCGTGAGCACTACAACGTCAGTATCGACGCGGATCGTTTCGCTGGCAAGGATCGCGACAAGGTTCGCAAGGTCATCGACATCGAGACGCTGGAGGAAGCCACCGTCACCATCGGCAACACCGTCGGTGAGTACATGGCGTCCGACACGGACAGTTCTGAATGGAATGTCGAAGAACTGCAGGACTGGGCTCGCACCAACTTCGGTGCGGAATTGCCGCGCGACTTGGTGCTTGCCGAAGATGCCGAACCCGTCAAGCGCTTGATTGAGGCTGCGGCTTCAGCCAAGTTCCGCGCGATTGACAACTCGGCAGTCGATGCGTTCTTGGTCCCCAACTACGGCGCCGCGGCGCTGGCGCAGTGGGCCAACAACAAGTTCGGAATCCAACTGGATCCCACCGTCTTCAAGGAGTGCCGCACTCCTGACGAAGCCGGCGAGAAACTGGCTGAGCGTGCCCGCACCTTCTTCCAGGAGCGCGAAGTCCGCTACCCGATCGAGTTTGCGATCGAGTCAACCTCAACACGTCTGCAGCAGTCACAGCAAGATCCAGAGAATGGCAAGGACCAGGCTGCCGCTGCCTTGACTGACTTCTGTGCCTGGGCTCGTGCGCGCTACGGCGTCGACTGGACACCGGAGACGCTGCCATCGCAGCAGCCAGCCGACCTTGCCAAGCTCCTGCTTGATGAGGCCCGCAAGGTGGACGAAACCGTGATCGAGCGACGCGCGCAGGCATGCCTTGCTGCGGGATCAGACACCGAGTCGATCGGAAACTGGTTTGAGAAGGAGTGCATGGTGCACCTTGGCGAGTTTGATCGCGAGCAGTGCACTGAAGATCCGCAGACCTATGTTCGCGCACGCTTGCGCAGCTTCATGCGCCAAGAACTGGAGCAGTTTGAGCGTTGGGTGCTGCTACAGATTTATGACGATGCATGGAAGAACAACCTGCATTCCATGGATCAGCTGCGCGACTCGATCGGGTTCCGGGGCATCGCCCAGAAGGATCCGCGCATCGAATTTAAGAAGGGCGCAGCGGAAACCTTCAACGAGATGGAAGAGTCGATCCGCGAACGCGCCAGCGACATTCTGCTCAAGGGACGCCTCGCTCCTCAAGCTCGACCAGCGCAGAATGCCGGCCTGATGACCGACGCTGAACCAGGCCCCACGGCTGAGCAGCGGGCGCAAATTGAGCAGGCGGAAATGGCTGGAGTATCCGGCGAGCCGGTGAAAAAGGAGTTGTCCGACAAGGCCATGAAGGTGGTTGGTCGCAACGAACCCTGCCCCTGCGGCAGCGGCAAGAAGTACAAGGCATGCCACGGAGCCACTGCCTAAGCAACGCGCGCCCCATCGACGGTGGATTTGGTTATAATCCTCCGCTTCACCTGCCTCGGTAGCTCAGTTGGTAGAGCAGCTGACTCTTAATCAGCGGGTCCAAGGTTCAAATCCTTGCCGAGGCACCTGAAACACCCCGTCTGACTGGCGGGGTGTTTCGTTTGGTGGGGTGTTTCGACTGCCGGGGTGCTCGTTTGCCCGCGCATGGCGGTGAGCCCCATTTGCCTGCTTTACGGCCGCAACAACGCTTGTAGCACGGGAATACCCGCGAGTGTCAAGGTGGCGATGATCAGCGCCCAAATAATGATCGCCTTCCAGTGCTTGGCAAACATGCCGCCCCGTGGTGCAGCCGGGGCTGATCCAGCGAGGTACGAAAAGCACTTTGGACACACGTCCGCCTCGCTCCACACAGATGCTCCGCAATCCGGGCAGCGAGCATCGGCCACCGGCGAATCGTCGCCGAAGCGTTCGATGTCATCCTCGGATGGACCCTCGTCATCATTGCGGCGAATTGGCACATGGAGAGCGTAGCGCCGAGGGGAACGGCCGAGGAACCCCGCCATCCCCGCCCGAGCGTGCCCCGCCGCAATCCCACGCACCGCCCATGGACGAGGACGCACTGCAAATCAACGAAGCCGCACTGCGAAACGACGAAGCCGCACTGCGAAACCACAAAGCCGCACTGCGAAACGAAGAAGGCCCCGTCCGTGAGGACGAGGCCTTGATCGTTCGAAGCGAGGCGGACGGGACTCGAACCCGCAACCACCGGCGTGACAAGCCGGAACTCTAACCAATTGAGCTACCACCCCTTCGGGGCCGACAACCGCTCGAAAGCGGGTGCCGGAGGGGAAATGATAGCGAGTTCCGGCAGGGATGCAAGACGGTCAACGCGCAATAACCACCGGTGACGACAGCGCACTTTGCACCGGGAAATGCAGTCCGATTTCATCCACGCCACAGGTTGGAGTGAGCGTTTGAAGTTCCCTCTTCGCAACCAAGCACGCCCGCCCGCGCGGCATCAATCTTCCGCCCAGTTGCTTCCGTAGGACGAACTCACAACCAGCGGCACGCGCAATTGCATGGCACCCTCCATCGCCTCTCGGACAGCCGCCTCCAATGCAACGCGATCACACGCTGGAACTTCAAAGACCAGTTCATCGTGAATCTGAAGCAACATCCGAGCGCTGGGAACACGCGTTGGCAGTTCGCGGTAAATCCGCAACATGGCACACTTGATCAGGTCGGCAGCGCTGCCCTGCACCACGGTGTTGATCGCAATGCGCTCGCCCAACGCCCGCTCCGCTCCGTTACGACTCAGAATCTGCGGAACCGGTCGCCGACGCCCCAAGATGGTGGCCACAAAGCCGTGCTCATGCGCCTCCTGCACACAACGCTGCAAGAACGCATCGATCCCGGCAAAGCGACGCTTGTAATCATCAATGATCTGCCGAGCGCGTTCATTTGATGTGCCAGCACCCAATCGACGCGCGAGACCCCACGCGGTAATGCCGTACACGATGCCAAAGTTCACCATCTTTGCAGCGCTGCGCTGTTCGTCAGTGACATCACTCAGGGCCGCGCCGTACACCTCCGCAGCGACCGCGCGATGAATGTCGGTGCCCGCCTCAAATGCTGCAATCAAACTCGGATCCTGCGATAGATGCGCCAAGACGCGCAACTCAATCTGCGAATAGTCGAGGGAAAGCAATACATGACCCGGCGCCGCAACAAACGCCCGACGAATGGCGCGTCCAACATCGCTGCGAATGGGAATGTTCTGCAGATTCGGGTCGCTGGAACTCAGGCGCCCGGTAGCAGTGACCGTCTGGTGGAAGCTGGCGTGAATGCGCCCGGTCTTCGCATCGATCGCCTCGCGCAACGCCACCAAGTAGGTGCCCACCAACTTTGTCAGTTGTCGATACTCAAGAATCTGCGCAGGCAAGAGCGTCTGAACAGTGGGATCGAGTGTCAGTTTCTCCAAGACCTCCACATCCGTTGATGCGCCGGTCTTGGTTCGTTTCACCACTTTCAGCCCCAGGCCAGACGGCGAATCATCTGGTCCATTGAACAAGATTTCCGCAAGCTGCTTGGGCGAATCAATATTGAACGGTCGCGGCGCTGACTGCTCAATGCGCGCCCGCAGTGCACCGATGCGTACCTCAAGACCGCGACGCTGCCGCTCCAATTCATCAGGGTCAACCTTGATTCCATTCCATTCCAACTCGGCAAGCACTTCGACCAGCGGCACCTCAGTAGTGCGATACAACTCACCAAGACCCATGGCATCCACCTGCGCCTCAAGCGCGATGGCAAGGCGCAGCGCAACATCCGAATCTTCCGCGGCGTATGGACCAGCAATCGCCAAGGGCGCCTCGTCAAAGCGGCGCTGATGACGTCCCGTGCCAATCAGATCCGTGATGGGAATGCAGCGATGTTCAAGAATTGCCTCAGACAGCGCATCCATCTTGTGCGTACTGCGCGTGGCGTCCACCACATAACTCGCCACCATGCTGTCACCCGCCAGGCCCGCAACGCGAACGCCGGCAGCGCGCAGTGCAATGATGTCAAACTTGGCGTTGTGGGCGGTCTTACGAATGGTCGCATCCGTAAGGAGCGGTCCAACCCGCGCCAGAACCGCCGCCTCATCAAGGTGCGTCTCTGGCTCCGGCGAGCGGATCGGTATGTAGACCGCCTTGCCAGGCTCGAACGCCAAGCTGATGCCGCAGAGATGCGTCGACACGGGATTGAGTGACGTTGTTTCAGTATCAAACGCAAGCAACGCCCCGGGCACTCCCGCACTCTTTGGCGCACAGGCCTGACGCGCCGACGCCACGAAGGCATCAACCTCAGCCACCGTACGCAGCGTGCGGTAGTCACCGCGAGCACTGGCCTGCATCGCCAGTCCATCCAGCGCCGGCGCCGTGAAGACGTCCTCCGGCGGCGGATTGAACAACCCGAAATCTTCTGCTGGGGCAGCCCGCACCACGGGTGCTGCCGGTGCGCTCGTCACCCCGCCGCCCCCACCCCCACTTCCAACCTTGGGCGCATGCGCCCCCAACCATCCGCGCAATTCCTGCGCGATGCGGTTGAAACCCAACTGATGGATCGCATCAAGGAGCGCAACTGCATCCGCACGACCTGGATCAACCCGCGCGGATTCCAGCGTGAAATCAACCACCACATCGTCCTTCAACACCACCAATGACTTGGAGAGCGGCAAGATGTCGCGCTGCGCTGCAATCGCCTCGCCAGTCTTGCCCTTTACTTTGTCAAGATTGGCAAGCAGCGCGTCGAGCGATCCAAACTCAGTAATCAGTTTGGCGGCCGTCTTAATTCCAATCCCACGCACGCCCGGAACATTGTCGACCGGGTCGCCCATGAGCGCCAGCATGTCAACTACTTGGTCAGGCCGAACCCCCTTCGAATCAAAGAGCTCCTCCACACCAAGCGTCTTGTCTGACTGCGGATCAAAGAGATGCGTGCGCTCATCAACAAGCTGTCCAAGATCCTTATCACGACTGACAATCTTAATTTCCAGATCCGGCTGCTCGCGGCGCATGCGGCGCACCACCGTGGCGATGGTGTCATCCGCCTCCACTTCAGCAACTGCTAGCACGGGCACCGACATCTGCTTCAAGAGCGCAACGCATCGCTCCACCTGCTGGTGCAGATCCTCCGGCGCAGGCTTTCGATTTGCCTTGTATTCCGGATAAATCTGCGAACGAAAGGTACCCCGATCACCCGCCGCATCAATGACCACCGCGAGGTACTCCGGCCGATCCTGACGCAACAACTTCAAGAGCATGCCCATGAATCCAAACGTCATGTGCGTTGGTTCATCCGTGACCGGGCTGCGCATCCCCGGTCGAATGGCGTGGTAAGCGCGAAAGAATTGCGCGTGGCCGTCGATCAGGTAGAGAGTGGCCATGGATAGTTTGGTGGTCCGTTCAGCCCGGACTTGCAGCGTGGACAGCGGCGAGCGTTGCAGACTCAGCAGCGAGTGGACTTCGACCGCGGCGCGCCATCACGGTGGTGGCAATCTCCATGAACTTGTCGAGTCGGAATCGGCGCTCGCCGTCATCGGTGACCCACGCGAACGGTTCCACCGCACCAATCACTGCAGCGCCTGCCGCCCACATCACTCCAGTACCGATGCACGCGCCGGTCATGATGCGTGTACCGATAGCAAGCTTGACGTGATCGCCAATGATGCAGCCCATGAACTGCCGACCGGTGCGCTCCAACGGTCCCGACGGGCGCAAGCGCATGGCTACATCGGCGTAGGTGTTCAGCAGATTGGAATTAAGTGTTCCGGCGCCCAAATTGACCCATTCGCCCAACAGCGCGTCGCCAAGGTGGCCGTCGTGCGCCTTGTTGGTGCAACCTTGGAAGATCACCGAGCCAATTTCACCCGCCGCACGACACTGCGGTCCAAGTGCGGTGCGCGCCTTCAATACCGAACGGTCGGACACGATGGTCTTGGTACCAATGAACGCCGGTCCGGTGACGATGCTTCCGTGCCGCACTTCAGCGTCGCGGTCGACCAAGATTGCACCGTTGGTGGTGTCAAGCACTACGCCAACACCAAGGCGCGCTGTGGCGTGGATGTGGCACTGCTCAGTGCCCACCTGTGTGGCGTGCGCTGGCACAACGCCGCGTTCATGTGCTTCCCATGCGGCTGCGACGGCTTCGATGTCTGCAGCAATGATCGCGCCGAACCGCGATGCCTCAAGGAGATCCCATGGGCGCGACCACAATGGAATGTCTGTTGGCACCACCGTCACGTCGGGCGTCAATGACGGCGCTCCGGCCGCAACGCTGGCAATGAATGTTTGCAACGCTACGCCAGCAAGGCGCGCGGCAACCACTGATCCATCCGGGCTCACCATCGCACTGCCCACATGCAATGCATCGAACCGCTCGCGCAGTGCGGGGTCCATGCGCGCGTGCAGTCGGCCGTTCACACAGATGGCGGCGGCAACCGGCGCGGTGCATTCCGCACCAAGCCGTTCAGCAACCAGTGCCGCGTAGCGAGGCGCGGTTGCCACGCGCACTGGGTGCGAACGCAGGGCCACCGCTGCCTCAAGCAGGGTTCGGCCACCAGTGCGCTGCTCGAAGGAAGCACGCAGGTCAGAGAGCGGACCGAGGTCGCCACGGCCGTCATCAAAGAGGAGGATCGCCGAAACTTGTTCCATTGGTGGAAGCCTAGCGCGGGGTTAGTCGTTGCCGCGGTTCATCCGGTTGCCGCCTGCAAAACGGGGTCCGGCGGTGGCAAATCCCCACACCGTCAGCGAGGACTGCAAGCCCCAGGCCGGCAGGATGGCAATGACTGCCGAGTACAGCGCGTCAACCATGTCGGAACCAACCGCGGCCCCGCCACTGCCGTCGCCCCACAGTGGTGACGAGTCTGCATACGCACTACGAATCCCCGCGATGGCAACATAGGCCAGCGACGCCAACAGCGCGCAATTGAACGTTGAGAACGCCACGGTGAGCACATTGCGGCGATAGAGCCACGTGCGGGTCTCCAGGACGCACCAAGCACCCGCCGCGCACGCCAAGATATGCGGGCCAAAGACCGTCACGGCGCGCGGGGTAGCGCCAGACGTATCGAGCGCTGGATGCATGGCGTCAAGCCAAACACCCACCATCATGGCGGCCCACAGCGCCGAGCCGCGCGAGGCGTACAGTGCAACGAACGCCAAGAGCAGCGGCCAGAGTTGCGGCACATGCCCGCCGATGGAACACGCCGGCATGAATGCGGCATCCATGGTGAGCACCAACGCCAGGACCGGAATGAAGACCCACCACCTCACTTGGCAGCTCCTGTACCGCGCGCGGCTTGGCCCTGCCCCGGCACCCGGACTTTCACTACCACGCGCGGGACGCGCAGCGGATCGGATTCCATCCGCACGGTAATGCGCCGCCGGAGTGGGTTGGCATCAAGCGCGCCCACCGACTCCACCACGCCGATCTGCATGCCCAGCGCAGCCGGACGCCACCCCGCATCACTGAGTAGCACGGAATCGCCCTTTTTCACGTTCGCCGGCGACTCCAATTCGCCGATCAGCCTTCGGTTGCCCTGCGGCACCAACTGGACCAGGACGGAGGCACCGCCGCCGTTGCGAGCCTTGTCCGCCTTGCCACCTTTATCCGCTTTCTTCCCCGCCGCGCCGGTGCCTTCAGATGCTGCAGACGCGCCGTCTGCAGCCCCAGTGAGAACGATCGCGTCAATGCGACCACAGCGGCGGTCATCCAGCGGAATCACCCAGGAACGGTTCTCCGCCCCACCCGCGGCAATCATGCCGATGATTTGATTTCCACCAACCACTACTGGGTCACCCTCGCCAATTCCTTGGGCGGTGCCAACATCAATCCCTAAGAGTCCGGCGGGCCGACCAGCTCCACGTTCGATCACGGTGGCTAAGCGTGGTTGCCAGCCAGCACGGTCCGCGGGGCGATATCCAGAGAGTTCACCCAATTCACGTTCCAGTTCCTCCACCCTCATCTGCGTCGCGTCCAATTCGCCCTGCAAGCGGTCGCGATCCTCCCGCGCAGCACGCAACTCCTCCGGCAGTCCCTGATACGGCTCCGCGGGTGCGCGAACCCAGTCACGCGCCCACGCCAGTACCGATGCCCCCGGCACCAGCGGCGCCCACAACACCCCAGCCAGGGTCCCCGACCAGGGTGTTTGAAATGACTGTGGCAGCGCTGAAAGCAGCGCAGCTCCACCGAGCGCGATCACAAGGATTCGACGACTGGAGACAAACGGCATGCGAGGTCCACTCAGACGGAATCGGCGTCAGACTCAAGCGTGTCCTTGAACAAGTCAAGGTTCTCAAGGTAGTTGCTGGTGCCACGAGCAACGCATGAAAGCGGCTCGTCGGCAATCTTCACATCCAGACCAGTGGCCTGATGGAAAACCTTGTCGATGCCGCGCAGAAGCGCACCACCGCCAGCGATCGTGATTCCGTTGTCAACCAAGTCAGCTGCCAATTCTGGCTTTGCCTTCTCCAGTACGCGGACGACCGCTTCTGCGATCAGTCCAACGGGCTCGGAGAGTGCCTCGCGGATCTCTTGGCTGGTGACCTCAATCTTGCGTGGCAAGCCAGACTTCATATCACGACCACGCACATCCATCTTCATTTCCGGGCCAGTCGGCGCAGCGGATCCAATTTCAATCTTGATGCGTTCCGCGGTCTGCTCACCAATCAGCAGTCCGTGCACGCGCTTCATGTGATTGGCAATGGCTTCATCAAAGTCATCACCAGCAACGCGCAGGCTCTCGCATTCAGCAATGGCCGCCAAGGAAATGATGGCAATTTCACTGGTACCACCACCAATATCAACGATCATGCTGGCCGTTGGTTCAGCAACCGGAAGACCTGCACCGATCGCTGCTGCCATCGGCTCGTGCACCAGATACACGCGGCGCGCACCGGCACGCTCAGCGCTTTCATAGACGGCCTGCTTCTCAACGCTGGTGATGCCCGACGGAATAGCAATGACGACGCGTGGTCCAAAGATGCGCGTGCTCTTGCCATTGACCTTCTTGATGAAGTAGCCAAGCATCGCTTCGGTCACTGCGAAGTCGCTGATGACTCCATCCTTCAACGGGCGAACCGCGCTGATGGAGCCCGGCGTCTTGCCAAGCATGTCCTTCGCTGCAAAGCCGACGGCCTCACCATTATTGAGAACGATGTTGGTGCCCTTGCGGACAGCCACCACGGATGGTTCGTTCAATACGATTCCTTCGCCTCGCACGCACACCAAGGTGTTGCACGTGCCAAGGTCAATCCCCATATCAACGCTAAAGAGGCGTGAAAGCCAATCGATCTCGAGAGCCAAAGTGATGCTCCTTCCTGAAGCCATGCATCCATCGCGGACTCCGCCGCAACGGGAGCCGCTGAGCGGCCCAACCCGCGCAGGATAGCAAACCCATTGGATAAGGGAGCCGGCAGGTTGGCGAGTCAGCGAGTTGGAAGCGAATCAGCAGGTCAGCGAGCGTTGACCATGTCAAATGGACCCTGACCACTGACATCCATGTTCATCATGGCGACAACGGCGGTTCCAAACATCGCCATCAGGACGGCAACCACCAGAAGGCCTGTGTAGACATTCAGCTGCGGCTTGGCGCGCTTGACGGCATTGGTTGGGGTAGTGGCGGTGGCTGCAGATTTCATGGAAGTGCTCAGGACAAATGACTCACCCTTGCGGGCCTTTGGACAATAGCGGGCCTTTGGACAACAGCAGGCTTATTCACCCTTGCGGGCGATGGCGCGCTGGCCGGACTTCACTTCGCCACGGGTGGTGGCGTCTTCGAGTTCAACGATGCCCACGGCGCGGTTCACATCAACCTGGACGATCCGCAGGTTGCCGATGAAATTAGCCCCGTCAGCGATGGTCATGACCCAGCCTTCCTTGATGCCGTCGCGGCTGCCCGCGTTGATTTCGGCCAGGGTGGCATCAGGCTCGCGCTTCACATCAATGAGTGTGGCACTGAGCGAACGGTCAGCAACGAGCGGGAGTGCGGGATCAGCGGTCGCGCCGGCTCGCGGAGCCACCGACCCGTGCAGGGCCGCGTAGCGCTGCACATCAGCCATGGCGCGTTCCTTGTCTTCACTGACCTTCTGAAGTTGTTCCTGCAATTGGCGCTTGGCAGCGGTCTCGCTATCAAGGTCGCCCTGCATGCGTGCAAGCGAGTCCTGCATTTCAACGCGAGCCTTCTCAGCGGCCAGGTATTGGGTGCGAGCACCTTCAATGTCTTGGCGCATGGCGTCAATCAACTTGGTCTGCAGCGTGTCGTTGGCACTGAACGCGCCAACTTGACCCTTGAGTTCAGCAAGGTCGATGCGTGAACGCTCAAGATCGCGCTCCTTGTCAGCGCGCATCTGGGTTTCCTTATCACGCTCCATGGTGGCGGCGCGGATCTGTGACTCGAGCGTGGCAACCTTGGACTGCAATGCAGCAACGCTTGCGTTGTATGCGTCGCTCGCAACGGCGAGCTCCGCCTCCTGCTTCTTCAGGTTCGCTTGAGCATCAGTGGCCTGCTGCTTGAACACGAACTGATTCGTTGATGAAACGGCCGCAAGTGGCACGAGTGCAACAACCAACAGGGCGACGAGGACGACGAGGATCTTGGTGAGGATGTGCACGGTGCGGGTGCCTCAAGAAACCCGGCGGTCGGCAACATGCCGAGCGCGGGGTTTATTCATGTGTTGTTCAGAGCAATCAGACGGGTCTGGAACGGAGCAACTCGTTGGGAGCGCTCCAGCAGACTGTTATCAGTAGTACCTGAAATATATACGCGCTGTCAATGGGGTGCGGTTGCAGCAACAATTGCTAAAGCTGCTGCCAACTGGACCGATGGGCTTGGGTCAAAGAGCATCGGCTCCAATTCGGACACCGCCATGGGTCCTGACGCATAACCGAGCGCCAAGGCTGCTTCGGCGCGAACCGCCGCTTCCCGGTCCTTGACCAGGGTCCGCGCAAACCGGGTCACAGCAGACGCATCCTGGACGCTAATTTGAGCCAGCGCCGAGGCACAAACAATCCGAATTTCGGTGGGACGGGCCGATATGCCGGTGCCGTCGATCAGCCGCATCAGGATCGGGCGGGATCCCTCGTCCTTGAGACGGGCCACCTGCTGCGCTGCCAAGGCCGTGAATTCCGCCTGCTCGCTCGGGGCGTAAAGCGCAGCTCGGATCGGTTCGATTCCATCGGGCTCGCCCAAACGGACCAGGGCCTCGGCTGCCTGAAGTTCAACAATCCTGATGCGCGCGGGGTTGACCTGCTGCATGCCCTTCCCCAGCGAGGCGCGGATCATTGGCACTGCGGAGCGATTGCCCAGTTCACCAAGCACCAAGAATGCATTGGAACGAATCTCTGGGTCATCTGAAACTACCATCGCTGCGAGTGGGCTCGGATCCACCGGACGACCAAGCTTGGTGAGCGCGCAGATGGCGGCCGCTCGCACCGACGGACTCTCGTCAACAAGCAGTGGCTGCAACTGATCGGCAAGGTCGGTGAGATTCGCGCGCCCCACGCCCATGGCTGCAACGAATCGCACGCCGCGGTTTGGGTCGGATAGAAGCGGCACAACAACGGCGCGCAGATCAGTCGGTGATGAGACGAGCGCTTCGCAACCATTCGCGCGATAGATAGGCACTTGCGATGTGGTGGCCTGGCGGAGGAGCGTGACCGCAGCAAGGCGTGCATTACCGCTTGACTCCACCGGAAGCGCCTGTTCAGCGGAGCGGCCCTCGTCGGAAAGTTTGGCGGTGCCGGTTTGTTCAATGCTCTGTGATCGACTCGACCACGGTTGATCAGCGGTTGTCGGCGTCGTGCTGTCGCAACCACCAACCATGATGGACATCACCATCATGACTGGCAACACCGTGGCAACGTTCGCCGTAGCGGCGATCACGGAATGCCTGCGAGCGAACCGGAGAGCAACGATGACGGTGCATGTCAGCATGAGTGCGATCGATGCTACTTCGCCAACGCCGGCAAAGGGCGCGGTTCGTTCATCAAGTGGTGGCGAGGCGTACAACCAGGTGCTGGTACGCGGCGGTGGTGGCGATGCAACTATCCGACCGGACGAATCAATTGCCGCACACAGACCCGTATTGGCGGATCGAACCATGGGTGTGCGCGTCTCAATACAGCGAAACCGAGCCAATTGCAGGTGTTGGGTGCGGCCAAGGTCATACCAGCCAAACCAGCCGTCATTACTGATGTTCACCAACAGGTCAGCCGCCCGTGCTCGCCCGCCCGCGGCTGGATACACCAAGTCGCGCGTCACCCAACTCATGGCGTCTTCAAAGCAGATGGCGGGCGCAATCCGGACCGTCCGCCCGTGCCACGGAATCTCAAAGCGCACCGGCGCCCCGCCCCGGTCAAGGTCAAAGGTCATCCCCGCCGCACCAACGGCAAGCAGCGAGCGCTCCAGCCAATCCCAATTGGAGATGTACGGCATGGTCTCGCCAAACGGTGCCAGAAAGATCTTGTCGTAGCGCGGATAGGGTGGCGGATTCTGATTCACCAAGTACGCACTGTTGTACTGCTTGTCCCAAGCAAATCGATCGTCCTCTTCTCGCAGCCCGATGAATACCGGGCTACCAACCAGAAGCGGCGCGCCGATTCGTTCGCTGAGCGCGGAGGCGATCTTTTGGAATCGATCACCAGGAAACCAACCGTTCGCTTCTTGCAAGGCAATCGTCTCTGGCTCCAGACCGTATCCAGCCAGCATGGTCTCCGGCCACGCCACCAGAGCGATGGGTTGCGCGCGCTCAATGCAGTCGCGCGCGCCGCGCAATGTCAGCTCAGCGAAAGCTGGAATGTCACGCACTTGATCACGGGCCGCCCATCCAACTTTGTTGCTTGTGGGAAGGTTGGTCTGAATGAGAAGTACACCCGGGCCTTGCTCTGTTGGCGCCTGCGAAAGTCGCCAGGAGCCGTACAACAATGCAAACGCCAAGAACAGCAGAAAGCACACGGCGCCTGGCGTCACACTCAAGAAGCCGACTCGGCGAATGCGATCAAGTTGCGTGCCCGCATCATCAGGTATGCGGGACTTGGCGCGCTCCCGTGCCCGGTCACGCGCATCCACCATGGCACCCGCACAGGCAAGCACCAAAAGCGAGCAGAAGATTTCGCCGATCAAGTCTGCGCCCTGCGTGAGTATGGGGAAGTCAATGAGCGGATGCCCCCAGCGAAACCACGGGTAGCCATCAAAGAACACGGCTGCACGAAATACTTCCTCAGCTCCGAACGCCAGCGGAAGGAGCACTGCCCACGGCGTTCGCACCGGTAAGACGCGGGCGCAACACACCAATATGAACAGGGCAAACAGCTCATGCAGCGTGCAAAATGCGGCGAGCCCAGGTGTGCCGGCCACGGTGACTTGCAAGAGCCAGAAGTGCAGGACGAACCATTTCACCCACAACACACCAGCCACTGCAAACGCAATCCGCCATGGAAACGCGGCGCGAGGCGCAGTCAGAGTTGGCGTTCGGCGCACGATCCACACCAAGGGAACCGCGGCCAATGGCACCGCGATCGCCACTTCGCCGATCGGTAGAAACATGCAACCGAAGATGACCGAAGACAACGCTGCGTACACCGCCGCACGCAGCGGGGTCATGGGCAGAAGCGCTGAAGCGTCCGTCATCACGGGAGAGCTCAACGACTACTTTCCTGAGTAGTCAATGATGCGGCTGATTTCAGTGCGCAACGCAGACCGATGCACAATGCGGTCAAGAAAGCCGGCTTTCTGCAGGAATTCAGCGGTCTGAAAGCCAGGCGGAAGATCTTGACGAATGGTCTGCTGAATGACGCGCGGACCTGCAAAGCCAATCAAGGCCTTTGGTTCAGCAAAGATCACATCACCCAACATGGCGTAACTGGCAGTCACTCCACCAGTGGTTGGGTCAGCAAGCACTGCGATATACAAACCGCCCGCGTCATCAAACCGAGCGAGCACAGCGCTGGTCTTGGCCATCTGCATCAGTGAGAATCCGGACTCCTGCATGCGCGCTCCACCCGAGCAACACACAATGACCAGCGGAAGGCTGTGATCCGTGGCGTGCTCAATGGCGCGGGTCAGGCGTTCGCCGACCACGCTGCCCATGGAGCCAGCCATGAATGTGAAATCCATGACTCCAACCACCACCTTGCGACCCTTGATGAAACCAGTGCCGGTCTGCACGCCATCGTTTTCACCGGTCTTGCGCTGCATGTCTTTAATGCGGTCGATGTACGCCTTTTGATCAACGAAGCCAAGCGGATCCAGCGGCGCCATGTCAGCGTCGAGCGCTTCGAAGGTACCGGGGTCAAGGAGTTGCTCAATACGTCGGCGCGCGGAAACGCGCATGTGATGGTCGCACTTGGGGCAGACCATCAGGTTGGCTTCAAGGCTCTTGCAGAAGATGGTCTCTTCGCATTCGGGGCATTGCGTCCACAGACCGTCCGGAACGGCTTTCTTGGTGACAACTGGGGTCTGTGTCCACGTGGGTTCTGGCACTCCGAGCTCCTATGAAGAGCGCGCAGTGTAGCGGGCGTATCAGTCGCCGAGAAGCAGCGCCGCGTCGGAAGGGAGCGCGTATTGGGTGCACCAGGTTCGGCCTTCAACGCGTTCCCACAGGCGCGATCCATCTCCACGCGCAAGTGCGTCGCGCACAATTCCAAGCGCGGTGACGTGAAGAACAATTCCAATCCGCTTGCCGGGGTGGCGATCAAAAATTTCCGCCAATGCGTCAAGAATGCGCGCTCGAGCATCAGCGAGCGGCTCGCCTTCCGGGGGAATCACGGTCAAGGGTGAGGCAACCCACTCCGCATATCGGCTTTCAAAGCGGCGCTCAAACTCGGAGAGACTCAAACCCTCTAGTAAGCCAAAGTCGGGGTCCGCCAGATCGCGATGAGCGCGAACTTGGCAAGCAAATCGACTGGCAACGATGCGCGCACTTTCGATAGCCGCTTCATCGGCCGGGTGATAGAGATACTCCGGGCCATCGCCCAGGCGTGCCACGCGTTGTCGAAGTTCGGCAAGCGACTCTTCAATGGCAGGCAAGTCCGTGCTGCCACGCAGGCGCTGCTCAGCGTCCCACGCCGTTTCTGCAGGAAGAAAGAGCCAGAGCATGGTGCCGGGCATCAGGTCATCCTCTAAGCGCGGTGATTGCAGCCGCGTAATCGTTGCTGCCAAAGATGGCCGTAGCGCTGATGAGGACGCTGCAGCCCGCCGCGCGACACGCAGGCGCAGTAGCGGGCGAAACACCGCCATCAATCATGAGCCGCTGCTCCGGACGCATCCGCGCCAGTAACTCTGGACCCTTGGTGAGCACCGAGGCGATGAATGATTGACCAGACCGTCCAGGATGCACGCTCATTAGCATGGCGGTGTCGACCATCGGCAGTGCATCAAAGCATGCTGACGCGGGGGTATCCGGATTGAGGACGATGCCGGCAGTCATGCCGCGGGCACGAATCTGCTCCACCAGCGACGCTGGTCGCGGCACCACTTCAACATGAAACTGAATGTGCCCTGCTCCGGCGTCTGCAAATGCATCCACCCAACGTGCGGGGTCCGTCACCATCAGATGGACATCAAGAAATACCTCAGGCACGGCGCGATGCGTGGCAGCACAGATCACTGGCCCCAAGGAAATATTCGGGACGAAATGCCCATCCATGATGTCCACATGCAGCGCATCACCTCCAGCGGCGATCGCAGTACGACAGTCATCACCAAGCCGCGTGAAGTCCGCGGAAAGAATCGACGGCTCGATGAGGAGCCGTCGATCAGTCAGGTAAGGATTCGCTGCTTTCGATCCGTCCACGGAGAGAACGCTCACTTCGCGGTTGCCTTCGGATCCTTCGCCTTGGACTCATAGGAATCAAGAGCGCGCTTGATAGCCGGCTTCGCGGCTGGTACGGCCGCCATCCACGCGTCGTACTGCATCTCAGCCGCTGCTGCGTAATTGCCGCGCCCCGCTGAAACAGCGGCCATGGCAGCCAAGACTTCGGGATCATCCTGGGTACCGGGCATTGCCTTCAAGGTGTCAGCCACCACTTGTGCGGCATCGAGGTCACGCTTCTTGATGTTGGCATCAGTCGCCAAGTAGTTGGCGGCTTCAATGAGTGCGTACTTGTCGGTCTTAATGCCGGCAATGGTGCTGGTCAGCAGCGCCTTGGCGCCGGTAGTGTCGTCTGCCTGCTCGTTGAGCATGCGCCAGGATTCAAAGCTGTATTCAAGCATCGTGGATGGATTTTCCGCGATCGCCTTGGCGTACAGGCTGCTCGCCTCCTTGAAGTTACGGCGCTTGGCGGCGTTGCGCGCAGCGTTGATGGTTGGCTCAACGCGCGACATCAATTCTGGGTCGTAGCGGTTGGCCAAGGTCTGCTTGATGATGCGGTCAAAGTTCTCGTCAAGCGGGTTGCCGATGTGAACGATCTTTCCGGATCGATTGATGACGAACGCGCACGGAATGCCCTTCTGACCAGCAGCCTTCATCCACTTCTCTTTGATGAAGGTGTCGTCCTTCTTCTGCGTGGCCACGGTGTAGCCCATAGCAGAACCCTTCTCCTTGACGAACTTCTTGACAAGGTCAACGGGCTCATCGCTCACGCCAATGATTTCTAAACCACGCGAACCGAGGTCCGTCTGCAGTTCAGTGAGATGCGGAATGGAGCGCTTGCACGGTCCGCACCATGTTGCCCAGAATTCCACCACGTAGACCTTGTCTTTGCTGAAGGTCTCTACCTTGTCGCCTTGGACAAATTCCAAATGATCGGCGAAGCCTTCCGGAGCAGTTCCTCCCACCTCGAGCTTCTTCTCATCCTGCGCGTGTGCGCCGGATGCGAACGAAAGTGCGAGAGCGAGGCTAGCGGCGGCGGTGACGAGTGCGTGGCGCATGGTGTGGGCTCCGTTGATGTGCACACTATAGACGGACAGGTTCAGGGGCAGAAGCGGCAAGGTCCTCACGCAGGATCAAGTACATCTACCGACTCAAATCGCTTGCCTTCCAGCATTTCCAGGCTGGCACCACCGCCGGTTGAAACGTGGGTGAGTGCGTCGGCAAGGTGCGCAATGTCCAACGCCGACGCGGTATCGCCGCCTCCCGCGATGGTGATGGCGCCGGTACGGGTGGCTGCAGCAACCGCACGCGCGATGGTCATGGTGCCCACATCAAATGGGGCAGTCTCGAACGCGCCCATCGGTCCGTTCCATACCACTTGCTTGGCGGTGAGGCACGCTTCGGCAAACAGGTCGCGTGAGCGCGGCCCAATGTCGAGACCCATCCAGCCGTCCGGAATACCACCGATCACCTCGCAGGTTTCTGTTCCTGCAGCAAGTGCGCGACCGCAGACATGGTCGATCGGCAGCAAGATGGTGCAGCCACGCTCCTGCGCGGCGCGCAGAATGTCGCGAGCTTTCTCGATCATCTCTGGCTGCACGAGGCTTGATCCGGTGCTCACGCCCTCCGCGCGCAGGAACGTGTAGGCCATGGCTCCGCCAACAATCACCATGTCCACCTTGCCTAACAAATTGGAGATGGCCAACAATTTGTCGCTGACCTTGGCGCCACCGACGATGGCAACGAAGGGACGCTTCGGTGCTTCAAGCGCCGCGCCCAAGAATTGCAATTCTTTCTCTAGCAAGCGCCCTGCCAGTGCTGGCGCCCCACGCGACTTCATCGCGCGCGGCAGTGCCACCATGGATGCATCGGCGCGATGTGATGCGCCGAACGCGTCGTTCACATACGCGTCTGCGTAGCCAGCCAGCGTTGCAGCAAAGGCGGGGTCGCCCTTCTTCTCACCCTTCTCAAAGCGGAGATTTTCCAGAAGCAACACCTGCCCAGGCTTGAGTTGCGCAACCGCCGCCTGCGTGGCGCTATCTGTTGGAGTCTGTCCGGCAAAGAGGACTTCGGCCTGACCAGCCAACAGTTCTTTGAGGCGCACAAAGACGGGCTGCAAACTCTCCGCGGCTTCGTAGCCGGTTCCGGCTGGTCGACCAAAGTGACTGGCAACCACCACCGCTGCGCCCCGGGCAATCAGTGACTGAATAGTGGGCAGCGCGCCACGAATGCGTCGGTCATCGGTGATATTCCCAGCGTCATCGGTGGGGACGTTGAAGTCGGCGCGTACAAAGACGCGCTTCCCTTTCGGGTCATAGGAATCAATCGAACGTCGTGCGGAAGGAGGTGGGAGCAAGGCGGCGTGATCGGTCATACTTCCACTATACGAAATGCCCATCGACCACCCCAACACCCCGCACGATTCCCAGCGCCGGCCACTGACCGTGCTGGTGCTTGGCCCAACCGCCGGTGGCAAGACCGCGCTGGCTGTGGAATTGGCGCTCACCATGCCGGGCGGCGGTGAGTGCGTCAGCGCGGACAGCATGCAGGTGTACCGCGGCATGGACATCGGTACGGCCAAGCCAACCATGGAAGAGCGCCGCGGCGTGCCGCACCACATGATTGATGTTGCCGACCCGCACGGCGGTGCGTTCACGGTGGCGGACTGGGTGGACGGCGCGCAGGTTGCCATTGAAGCGATTCATGCGCGTGGGAAGCACGCCATTGTGGTGGGCGGAACAAATCTCTACATCAAGAGCATGGTGGAAGGAATGTTTGATGGGCCGCCCGGCGATCCAGACATTCGCGCGCGGCTCGAAGCGCTGCCAACGGAAATTCTGCGCGGCGATCTTGCGCATCATGACCCGATCGCGGCATCGCGCATTCATCCAAACGATCGCCGCCGCACGGTGCGTGCCTTAGAAGTGTGGATGATTACCGGGCAGCGAATGAGCGAACTGCAACAACAGTGGAGCGATGCGCCGCGGGCACTGCCGCCGCGAACGCATGCGGTTGGATTGGAATGGCCAGTGGAACTGATCAACCAACGGATCAACGCTCGGGTTCGGGCCATGCTGGCTGGAGGCCTCGAAAGCGAACTGGTAAAGCTACTTGCCAAGGGGCCACTCAATCGGCAAGCGATTGAATCCGTGGGATACCGCGAACTGTTGCGGCACTTTGCCCACGAATGCACCATTGAGGAAGCCACGGAAGACATCTGCGTGCGCACGCGGCAATTTGCACGCCAGCAACGCACCTGGTTGAGGCGTTTCAAGGCGATCCCCGGGTCGATTTGGATCGACTCCCCGCTGCGGACTGCCCCCGAGGCTGCCCGCGAGGTTATTGGGACTCTATTTGGGTCGTAACGACGACTGCTCATATAAGTACCACCCCTCCGCCGATGGAGCCCCGACAGACGGTGCTCTTGATTTCGGCTGCGCGGAAGACGATCCAATATGGCAAAACGACCAACAAAGCCTGCAAAGACAGCCACAAACGATGAGCCGGGGGACGCTGCGCCCGCCGCCAAGGGCAGCTACAAGCTGGTGATCGTGGAAAGTCCCGCCAAAGCGAAGACCATCACCAAGTACCTCGGAGCCGGCTTTCAGGTGGAAGCCTCCAAGGGGCATATCCGGGACCTGCCGAAGCGTGCCCCCAAGGGTGTCAAGCAGCCGGTGCCGGGCGTTGACCTGGAGCACGACTTTGAGCCAACCTATGAAGTGAGCGACGACCGCCGCGCGCAAGTGACGGCACTGAAGAAGCTCGCCAAGAATGCCAGCGAGATCTGGTTCGCAACCGACTTGGACCGCGAAGGCGAAGCGATCGCTTGGCACTTGGCGGAACTCTTGGGCGTGGATCCATTGAAGGCGAAGCGCGTGGAGTTTGATGAGATCACCCGCGGCGCGATTCTCAAGGCGTTCGAGGCGCCCCGGCCGATCGATATCAACCGTGTGAACGCGCAACAAGCGCGGCGCATTCTGGATCGCATCGTGGGCTACATGGTGAGTCCAGTGCTCTGGAAGAAGGTGGCTGGCGGACTTAGCGCGGGGCGCGTGCAGAGCGTTGCGCTGCGACTCATTGTTGATCGCGAGCGCGAGATTCGTGCATTCCAACCGGATGAGTACTGGAAGGTTGAGGCTGCCATGACGCCGGACGCGGCCAAGGGCACAGCGATGGCGAAAGACTGGAGCGCATTCATGGCGCGCCGTGATGAACGCAACAAGGCGCCCACCAAGAAGGAACAGGCGCATTGGCTTGCAGAGCGCAGCGGCATCGAGTGCGAACTGGTGCAAGTGGCGGGCAAGGAATTTGATCTGGGACGCGAAGTTCCCAAGTATGAGGATCTGGCGGATTTCAGTTCGAAAAAGCCTGCTATTGCCATTCCCGACTGGGTGATGCGCAAAAAGGAAGAAGATAAGAAGACCAAGACTCCCCTGCCCCAAGAACTGCGCTGGTACGGACCGGGCGATGAATTGGTGACGCGCGTGCGGACCGTGGCAGAAGCGGTTGGCCTGGAGAGCATCACGGTTGACCTGCGCGAAGACGCGGAAGCTGTGGGGTTTGCGCGTTGGCAACGAACAGTCCGCGGCACCATTGGCGCTGGCGTTCGTTACCGCGTGAAGAGCATTGATCGCAGCGGCACCAGCAGCAAGCCGCGGGCGCCGTTCATCACCAGTACGTTGCAATCGAGTGCCAGTTACGCGCTGAGTTTCGGCACCGACCGCACCATGCGCGTTGCGCAGATGCTCTATCAAGGCGTGAACGTTCCTGGCGAAGGGCCGGTCGGCCTGATCACCTATATGCGTACCGACTCCACCGCGTTGTCCGGCGAAGCGCTGGGCACGGTGCGTTCGTTTATCACTGAGAAGTACGGCGCGAAGTATCTGCCTGAGAAGGCGCGCTTCTATGGATCAAGCAACAAGAGCGCGCAAGAGGCGCACGAAGCGATTCGTCCAACCAATGTGCGGCGCACGCCGGAGATGTTGCGCGGCGTGATCGATGAGGAGCAGTGGCGCCTGTACAACCTGATTTGGCAGCGCTTTGTTGCGTGCCAGATGACTGACGCGCAGTACGACTCCACTGCAGTGCTGTTGGAGCGCAGCGATAAGGCGACCGGAGCCATCTTTAAGGCCAACGGACGCGTGCAGACCTTTGATGGTTACACCGTCACTGGCATTCGTGGCGAAGGCGAAGATCAGGAGTTGCCGGCCATGAAGGAGGGTCAAGAAATGGCGCCCTTCTGGCTTGATCCACAGCAGAAGTTCACCAGTGCACCGGCTCGTTTCAATGAAGCCAGTTTGGTGCGTGAGCTTGAGAAGCAAGGAATCGGACGACCGTCAACGTATGCGTCGATCATCAATACGATTGAGGCGCGCAAGTATGTGGAGCAGGTCAGTCGCGCGTTCCATGCCACGGATATTGGAATCGCCGTGTGCGGATTCCTAGAAGAGCCCTTCAAGGATGGCTTCATGGACATTGGCTACACGCGCAAGATTGAAGAGGAATTTGATGAAATTGCTGAAGGCAAAGAGAAGTGGCAAGAGATGTTGCACCGCTTCTATGTGCCATTCAAGGACGTGGTGGCCGGACTTGCGGCTGCCGATACTGCGCATGTGAAGGCCGAGGGAACACCGTCGCCGTATGCGTGTCCGTTGTGTGGGCGTCGCTGCGAGTATCGCCTTGGAAAGACCGGCAAATTTCTTTCTTGCAGCGGATACCGCGAGCAGATTCCCGTGGAGTTGCCGCCAGCAAAGGTGCCGGCGAAACCAGCGAAGAAGAGCAAGGCATCGACTAAGCCAGCCAAGCCGGTCAAGCCGCGTAAGGTGAAGACGCAACCAGCGTGCGCGTATGCGGCGCCGGTGAATCGACAAGGCAAGCCACTGCTGCCGGAGAAGGTGGACATCCGCTGCCCGGTGGACGGCTCGCCGATGATTCTGCGCACCGGTCGCTTTGGTGACTTCTTGACGAGCGTCAACCGCGAGACTGATTTCATTCTCAATATCGACAAGAAGGGCGGACTGAAGTTCCCGTCACCGCCGCCGTATGTGACGGAATTGCCCTGCCCCAAGTGCAGCGCACCGATGAACCTGCGTACCGGCAAGCGCGGGCCGTGGCTTGGGTGCAGCAAGTTCCCCAAGTGTCGCGGGCGCGAGAGTTGGGCGAAGATCCCGGTGGAGAAACAGCAGGTCTTGGAGAAGGCTTTGGCGATCCATGAAGGCAATCAGCCGAAGTTTGATATCGCCGCGCTTGACGGCACCCCGCTCAACGAGGGGACGCCCGTAGTGGCGCTGGTCATCCCAGGCGAGGAAGCGAAGTTGAAGTTCCACGCGGACTGGGATGCAGAGCAGCGGGCATTGGGCGCCACGGGGTGACGCGGCGGAGTCGGGAACCCGAGGTGCCGAGGGTCAAGACCGGGGATTTTTGGGGGCTGCACCAGCAGCGATATGGCGTTTCCACGCTGCCAGGGGCGATCCGGGAAATATCTCGGAATTCATCTCCGAAGTCATGATGGGTGGCGCATTCAGATTGCGTTCATAAGGATGAGAGATTGCTTTGCTGTTCCGGAAGCAACTCACACCCGTCACACGAACCCATTGTGCGGCGAGTGGTTCCCCTTGGCTGCCGAACCCATCGGAAGCCGAATTCCCTTTCCTGACTGGAGATATTCCAAATGTTGTCAATGACCCGAATGGTTGCTTCGTGCACGGTTACGTCGATTGTCTTTGCTAGCACGGCTTCGGCCGCGGTGGTGTTTGACAATCTTGCAAACAGATCTACCAATATTTATTCTGTAAGCGGGACCTCTAATGTGACCTGGTACGCCGTATATGCGGACAACGCGAGCAATCTGGCGACGCTTGATCTCAATCAATTGAAGGTCGCTGTTTACAAAAGCGCCGGATTTGCTGGATGCACCCTCAACGCGTTTGTTGCGACCGCCAATGGAACCGATTTGGCGAGCGCCTATCCAACCCTCGTCGCCCCTGGTTCGACCGCGCCCGCATACACAAGTATCGGAACGATCTCGCTAAGCGCAAATGGTGGTGCGAGTGCTGTGGCCTCCACCGCAACGTTCGGTGACGGCGTGACCACCAAGGCCAGCATTGCCCTCAATAACTCTTGGAGCACCCACGGCTGCTTCTTCGTCGGCTTCCAGTTTGTCGGTAACTCTGCAACTGCATCCCTACGAGCCGCGCTGTACCGAAGCACCGGAACAACTGCGGGATCTGCCACGACAACGGTAGGCGCCATTGACAATGCGTTCTGGTCGTCGGCATCGTCGGTAACTGGTACTGTAAGCGGTCCCTCCGGTTTCACGGCTTCTACGACATCCTCCAATGTGGGCTGCCTTTCGGTCGCTGGCAACCTCGTCCCAGCCCCGGGCGCGCTTGCGGTGCTTGGAGTCGCTGGCCTGATCGGCGCACGCCGCCGCCGGCACTAAACAGAAACTCCCGAGCCGTCGATTGACGGCTCGGGAGTTCTTTTATGAGGGACAGGGGTGAATGATAACTTATCCAGGCAGGGATTTGGAGCGGTTGGGATAGGCGACCAGAATGATCGCAAAGCAACCGATCGCCATCCACATGGGGACGGTGAACAACTTGGCGTAGTCCATCGTGCCGCTTGCACTTGCCCAATTTCCGACGATGTTCGCCGCAACAATGCTGCCGACAATCGTTCCGATACCGACGATCACCAGATTGAACAAGCTCTGCGCCGTGGCACGAATGTCCCCGGTGGTGTTCTCGTCAACAATCATGAACGCCACAAAGATGAAGCAGCCGAAGCACAGGCCGTGCAGCGCAATGCCCGCCATCACGAACGGCAAGGTTGGCATGAACGCCCACAGAGCCATGCGCAGCGCATAGGCAGCCAGTCCGATCAACAAGAGATGCTTCCGCGTGAACCACTTGGTGAGGAACGGCATCATGGCAAGCACCAAGATCTCAGTCATTTGGCCGATGGTCATCAAGCCACCACCAACGCCGAACACCTCGCTGATGGTCTTCTCAAATGCGCCCTTCTCCACAATGGATGCCTGAACGCTGCCAATGAATGCATCCGCCTGCACAAAGTAGAACTGGTGAATGATGCTCACCGGCACTGCAATCAGAAAGAGCAGCACCAGCGGCATCTTGGCAACCTCGCCAAATGCCTCAAGCCATGCCGTGTTCTGCTTGGCATTCCGCGAAGGCGGCGTGTTGGGAAGGATGAAGCAATACAGGCCCATCAGTACGCCAAGACCCGCACTGATCTGGAACGCCACCGCGCGTCCGGCATTCTGAGCAGCGGTCACGTCATCAGCACTCACGCCCACCGGCGTGTGGTAACGGAACAAAATCTGACCAACTGTGATGCCCACCGCGATCCAACCAACCGTGCCCCAAACGCGGATCGGGCCAAAGTCCGTGTCGCGGTTCGGAATGTGTGCGAACGCCAGCGAGTTGGTCAAGGCCATGGTCGGCGCGTACACCAATCCGTACAAGGCAGAGAGCGCGAGGAAGTAGTTGAACTCGCCGGTCATTCCCATAAGGAAAACTAACAACGCGCCCAACAAGTGACTCACGCCCAAGATCTTCTGGGTGGCGAAGGTGCGGTCGGCAAGCTGTCCCGCAAGGAACGGGCCAAAGATCGCGCCGAGGGCGCCGGCGGAGAAGCAGTATCCAATCTGCTCTCCGGTGAACTTCAAGTGTCCAGAAAGGAACGAGTAAAGAATCGGAAGCCATGCGCCCCAGATCGCGTATTGCAGAAACATCATCAGCGATAGACGCGTCCGAAGGTAGGGGATGCTGCTGCCGGGGGCGGTAATGGTTGAATTCATGAACGCGGATCATAACTATGCCCTCCGCGGAATGTCAGGCGGGTTCACGCATACGTGGATACACTCCCCCACCTATGCAGGACCGCAGAAAAACACGCAAGGTGGCAATCGGCGACGACCGCGTCGGACGCTTATTCATTGGCGGCGACTCTCCGATCTTGGTGCAGACCATGACCGCCGGCTACACCTATGACATCGATGCATGCGTAGCGGAAATCGAGCGCTACCGGCTCGCCGGCGCCGATGTGGTGCGCGTTGCCGTCCCAGAGCGCAAGGACACGGACGCCCTGCGCGAGATCATCAAGCAGGTGCAGATACCGATCGTTGCGGATGTGCACTTCCACTTCCAGCGCGCACTCGAGGCTGTTGAGGCCGGGGTCCACAAGATCCGCCTCAATCCAGGCAACATCTCTGACCGCGACCAGGTCAATCAAGTCATTGACGCGTGCAAGGAACGCAA
Organism: Phycisphaera mikurensis NBRC 102666; assembly: GCA_945878575.1. Classification (GTDB taxonomy): domain Bacteria; phylum Planctomycetota; class Phycisphaerae; order Phycisphaerales; family SM1A02; genus UBA966. The sequence continues at coordinate 117,090 of CAMDUB010000002.1, forward strand.
GATCCCCATCCGCATCGGCGTCAACGAGGGCTCAATCATTGAGCGCAAGGACAAGCAGAAGCGCATGGAAGAGCTGGGCAAGTACTTCGCGGGACACAAGTCCGGCCACTTGCTCGCACTGATGATCGCCAAGCTTGAGGAATACGTGGAGATCTTTGAGGCGCGCGATTTCCATGACGTGGTGATCAGCGCCAAGAGCATGGATCCTGCACTGGTGATTGACGTTTATACGGAAATCGCTGCGCGCTTTGATTACCCACTGCACTTGGGCGTGACCCACGCCGGACCCAAGTCCACCGGCGCCATTCGTTCGGTTGCTGCGCTCAGCACGCTGATCGCTAACGGTATCGGCGACACGCTCCGCATCAGTTACGCCAGCGACCACGTCGATGAGGTGAAGGACGGCCTGGAAATCCTGTATTGCTTGGGTAAACGCCCACGCAAGGGCATCGAACTGATCGCCTGCCCAACCTGCGGACGCATCCAAGTGGACCTCTTCACACTGGTCAAGGAAGTGGAAGAGAAGCTCTCCACGCAGATCACCCTTCCGCTCAAAGTGGCCGTCATGGGCTGCATCGTGAACGGCCCCGGCGAAGCTGAAGGCGCTGACGTTGCAGTGTTCGCTGGCGATCGCCGCGGCATCATCTATGTTCAAGGCCAGCGCGTTGCCAACGTTCCTGAGAACGAAATCATGGAGCGCCTCCTCAAGGAGTGCTTGGAGTTTGAAGCCAAGGTCAAGCGCGGCGAAGCCAAGCTCGGCGAGAAGATGGTGGAGATTGTGCCACCAGATCCGATCGGCGAACTTGGTTCCGGCAAGGCCAAGATCATGGCTGGTCAAGTAGAACAAATCACCGTGCGTGCCACCTAAACAGCAGCAGCATGGAGCGCATCAGTGCGCAGACAACTCATTGGTGGGGTGGCTGAGCGGTTGAAGGCACTCGACTTGAAATCGAGCAGACCCGCGAGGGTCTCAGGGGTTCGAATCCTCTCCCCACCGCTTGCACAACAGGCGAGCGCATGACGCGCTCGGGCGCACTGATCAGACGGATCGTGCGTCATTGCAAGCAATCATTTCGCCGCAGGGGCCGCGCCGGCTGCGCTTGTATCCGCCGGTACGCGCTCAACTTCAATGGGCGACTCGCCACGCATGATGTTGTCCCAGGCGTTCGATTCAATCAGACTTCCGATGAACCGGTCATAGCCACGCTCGAAGCGTTCGTAGTCTTCATCCAGGTAGACCAAGACCAGCCAGATGCCGGACTTGGAGCTGAGCGCCAAACGCCGGGCGCGCTCGTCGGGAAGCGCGTCCGATGACTTGATTCGACTCGGAATAGCACCAGAAACCGCATCGGCAAGCATCGCTTCCAGACCAGCGCGGTAGCGCCCGCCCTCGCCGTCACGCATGTAATGCACCAAGGCCCACACCTGCGCGTAGTAGGCCAACTGCGCATCGCGACTGGTTTCCAGAAATGATTGCGGTGACCCCTCAAGTACCTCGCGCAATGTTGCCAAGCGCGACTTCCGGGCTGCCGTGCGCAATTCTGCGTAACGCTCCGGATTCCGCCACGGCAGGAAGACCGGTTCGGCCGCACCAGCGGGCTGACGGAATCCTTCCATGTAGCAAGCGACGCCTTCCTCAATCCACACCGGTAGCGAATAGCGGAACGTGGTTTGCGAATACTGATGCCAGCCCTCATGAGCGGCAATCGCCAACGTGTCACGCGGACCAATGTCGTAGAGCACGGCCTCGCCGCCCGATGTGAAACCGCCCCGCCCCATCTTTAGGTACGGACCCGCTTCGGATCCGAGCCGATGTTCCGTGTAACGCGACCACTCCTCGCGCGTGCCGAAGACACACGCTTCCAAGCGACGCGGTGGCGCAGGCAATGCCACCAGACCGTTCCGGTAGTTGCGCAACGCTGCCTCGTAGAAGGCCGGCAACGCCCCCGTGAAGTTGGCGCTGCGAAGTGAAGACTTGATCGTCCAACTGCGCGTATCAATCTCGATGCCCTCAACCGAGTTCCAACGCCATTCGCGCGTGGAGACAATCGGGCTGGTGACCAGCGATGCCGGCAGTGATCCGCGTGCAGCACCGGGCGCGGTGGCGGTTGAACTCTTCGTCGATCCACCGCTCCCTTGGCAACCCGTTGCCACCAATACGCCCATGCAGGCGAGGTTGGCAAGCACACGGATGAAACGCGTGGGTCTCATGTCATCAGCGTAGGGCATCCAGGGACCGCCGCGCAGCATCAAGATCCGCCTTTGCCTCATCAAGCATCGCCCGCGTCTCCGCCACCAATTCCGGCTTCGCCTTGGCCAGGTAGCCCGGGCTGCCGAGTTTCCCCTCAAATCCAGTGATCAATCTGAGTTTCTCAGTGACCACCTTGTCGAGCCGGATGCGTTCCGCGCCCAGATCAACGGCGTCCGCAAAGTTCACCAAGAGCAATTCTTGACCTTCAAAGGCGATCGGCACTGCTCCGGCCGGACGCTCGGTGGGCAAGTCCGCCACCTCGCCAATTCCAGCCAAGGCCTCCACCACGCCGCCGGCTTCTGCCACCAATGCGCGAACACCCGCCGGCGCTAGCAAGGTGATCTTGCGCTTGGGCAGCACCTGCCGCGCACCACGGAGCGTGCGAATTTCATCCACCAACTGCTGCACGCGACTGAACGTTGCCACCGCCGCGCGATCCGTAACGGATGCATCGACCGCCGGCCAACCAGCGCGTGCACACAAGGGTGCTGCGGGTACATGGACGCCACGCAAACCGGCCACACCAGTTGCCGCCACCGCCGGCCACAACTGCTCAGTGATGAATGGCATCTGTGGATGAAGGAGCCGCAACGATGCATCAAGCACGGTGCGCAACACCTGTTGCTGCGCGGCATCGGTCTTCACGGTGGGCTTGATTGCTTCCAGATACCAATCACACACCTCGCGCCACACAAAGTCATAGGTGGCGTCAGCGGCATCATTGAAACGGTACCCCGCAAGTGCGCGTTCGTAGGTTGCCAGCGCGTGCGAAAGCCGCGCAACAATCCATCGATCAATCAGCGGCCGAGTGGCAGGATCAATGGATGGGTCACCAGCGACCGGCGTCAGGTTGCCAAGTGCAAATCGCGTTGCATTCCAGACCTTATTGGCGAAATTTCGGCCAACGTCAAAGCGGGCGCTGGTGTTCAAGGCCAGTGGCGCATCAGTACTCGGCGTTGCCTTGCCGGTCGCTGCGCCGTATGCACTGGTGATCTGCTTGGAAGGATCCTTGGGAGAAACCTGCACGGGATCAGCCACCGTGTAGCCGGCCGCATCAGTGATGGTGCGCGGCGAGAACATTTCGCCAGACCACGGATCAACCATGTCAACCGGCATGCGAACATCCTGCGTATCGGTGGTCATCTGCACCAGCGTGAATCGCATGGCATCAGCGCCGTGCGTTTGAATGATGTCGCGCGGGTCAACACCGTTACCCAACGACTTGGACATCTTCTGGCCGAAGCCATCCTGCACCATGGCATGAATGAACACATGCTTGAACGGAACTCGCCCACCAAGGAAATAGCGATTGAACATCACCATGCGGCTCACCCACAGCGTGATGATTTCACGAGCCGTGGAAAGTACTGCGCTGGGGTTCCACTTCTCTAGCAGACCCTGCATGTCAAAGCGCGCGGGCTCTGGCCAACCCAACGTTGAAAGTGGCCACAGCGCGGAGCTGAACCAGGTGTCGAGGACGTCTTCATCTTGGCGGAAACCAGCCGCAGTGAGTGCCGGAATCGCCACGGAATCTGCGTGTTCTGCAACGCACACGAAGCGTTCATAGACACCATCCGGACGACGGCGCACTGCTTCGGAGCATCCCATGGCGCGCCATGCACCATTGCATCCAACGAGTTCGCCGCGCGCGACATCCACGGCAGCGCGATCAACAACATCGCTCGCTGCAACTTCTGCACTCCACACCGGAATGCGGTGACCCCACCACAGCTGTCTGCTGATGCACCAGTCCCGAATGTTCTCATGCCAATGCTGGAATGTCTTCGCGTAGCGCGGTGGGTAGAAAGTGATTTCACCGTCGCCGATAGTGGACGCGTTGGCAGCGGTACTACTGGCGGCGCCATGTGCAGCGCCAGTCGCCGCGCCACCCGCACCACCATCACGTTGCGCCGGATTCATCGAACGCAACGCAGCGCCGCGCAGGCGGTCATCCGTCACGCGCACGTACCACTGCTCACTGAGGTATGGCTCCACGGGTACGTGACTGCGATAACTGTGACCAACGCTGTGTCGATAGGGCTTCACGCCCTCAAGCAAGCCGTTCGCCTTGAACCATGCAACAAT